>JBGTHI010000025.1:0-1651 GCA_041746295.1 Myxococcaceae bacterium | reverse complement strand
GTCGCGGCATTTGCGTTGTACCAGGCGGCAACGCTACCGAGCGGGGATCTGAGCGTCGATCCGACCGAGTCCCCGTCTGATGCGGATCTGAGCGAGCACGATTCGGACAGCTTCTCGTCCGACCCTTTCAACTAGCCGTCTTCGGTCCCACAAACCCTTCGCGACGACCGCTGCATGCCTCGTCCAAAGCGGCTGTTTGCCCCGCTGGAGAGCGGCTCCGGGAATACGCTCGGCGTCGTTTAGGTGTCTGACCTTTCGGGTTCTGTTCATATACGGTCCCTCAACGCAGGATCTCTACATGGAGGGTGCATTCGGTGTCAGGCAGGTTCTCGGTAGATGGAATAAGGCTCGGCCTCGGCGCCGCTGTCGCTCTCGTCGTGTTCTTGGCGGTTGCGTCTCCAGTTCAAGCCAGCGACGTCGTCGTCCAGTCGACATTCGACGAGGGCAGCGAAGGCTGGAAGGTCGTGGGTGACGTCAGGGGCTCCTCCGAAAAGCCCACCCACTACGGCGATGGCGGACGCCCGGGTGGGTACATCTCGATCGAGGACGATGTACTCGGCGGCACGATGTACTGGCGCGCGCCCAAGGAGATTCGCTCGAAAATGGCTCGCGCGTTCGAGGGTTCGCTCGCGTTCTCCCTTCGCCAGCACTCCGCGATGGAAAGGCCCTACGACGCAGATGACGTTGTCCTCGAGGGAGGCGGGGTGACCTTGGTCTATGGCACATCGTTTAACCCGTCCGGAATCTGGGGGACGTACACGGTCCCGCTCACGAACGAGGGATGGATCAACAAGGCCACCGAAGCGCCCGCAACCGCCGAAGAGATGAAGGCGGCGCTCAAGTCACTGAGCGGGCTCGCGATCCGTGCAGAGTACGAGGCCGGTGAGGACATTGACGACCTCGACACCGTGGTCGTGAGGGGGACGTCCAACGAGAACTTTTGCAGGATCCAGAAGGTGAAGCTGCAGCTACAAAAGGCGAAGATCGCCAAGCTGAAGCGGTTAATGGCTGAAGTGGATGACCGGGAAACGGGCATAAGACTCGACAAGAAGCTGAGGAAGGTCGAGAAAAAGGTGGATCTCCTGCGGGAGGTAATAGAGGAACTCTGCTGACGCCTCACACTTTGTAAGTGGCGAACTCGGCCGCAACCCCGTCCCGCCGCCAAACGCTTCCGCGGCGATCCGCCGCGACCGCTCGGTGTCGATGTCTGCGGAGATGTGCGTAATGACCAGCCTCGTCGCCCTCGGCGCCCGCGGTACCGCTTTGGTACCGACTGATGTGTCCGATGTGTCCAGGAGTTCCGCGGACGGGGACAGCGGGGACGCGGGGGACGCTCACGGACGCATCGGGCAGGTCAACGAGTCGACTGGGGGTCGAAAGGTCGCTGGTTCAAATCCAGTCGCCCCGATACGAGGAGCCCGCTCATCGAGCGGGCTGACGGACAGGTGATTTCCTTTTCTGGAGTGAGCAGAAGTCGGAGCCGTGTCGAATCGGCGTGCGTCGGGAATCACCCGGCCTCAACCATGTTTGGTCCGTCGCAGTTCAGGTACTTACCTCAGTGATGAAGCAAAGTGGAACCCGGGCGAGACTGCAGACCGTAGCTCTCGAGACCGACTCGGGGGAGGCATCGGATCTACTTGCCGTCGAGGGC
>JBGTHI010000024.1:0-3182 GCA_041746295.1 Myxococcaceae bacterium | reverse complement strand
GTTTGTCGGTGCCAGCGCGCTGTTGGTCGGCGGGCTGGGGATGGGTTTCTACGCGCAGGGTGAGGCGAAGCGCGCCACCACCATCGGTTCAGCGCGGGACGCGAGGAAGGTGGGCGACGAAGCCCAGGCCTGGGCCACCACCGCGAACCTCGCCTATGGTCTGGCGGGAGCGGCGCTGGTGTATGGTCTCCTTCTGGAGTTCTTGCCACCGGCAGAGGCCGAGAAGATCTCCCTCAACTTCAACTTCTAGCGCGCGAACCTCCTGATGGTCCGACCCCTGATCCCGGTGCTGGTGCTGCTTTCCGCGGTCGTCGCGTGTTCGCTCGATGGCCCCGACTTCCAGGGGAAGAGCTGCACCACCTCTGCCGACTGCCCGGCGCTCTACAGCTGTGTGCTGGATGGATCGGGCGCCCAGGTCTGCAATCTCGGCGTCTACAACGGCCAGGTGGGCGTGGACGGTGGCATCGACTACTGTAGCGGGGCGCAAGCGGTGCTCAACGCGAATTGCACCTTGGGCTGTCACGGTCCCAGCACGGCGGGCAGCGGACAGGACTCCTTCCGGCTCGACTACTACGAGCCGGCCGCCGGCGTCGCCGCGGTGGGGGCCTACGCCAAGCGAGACCGGATTCAGACGCGGATCAACGACGCAAACTCGCCGATGCCTCCGGCGCCCGCCCAGCTGAGCGCCGGCGACAAAGCCCTCCTCAACAGCTGGGTGGCCGGGGGAGCGCCCTTTTGCTTCGCCGGCGCCGGACCGTAGGGCGGGCAGCTCCTTAAGCATTGCGGTGGTTCGCGGCAAGGCTGGCGCGTGATCAAGAGCGTAGCAATCCTTCGTCCGGTCGGCGGCCGGGCCGCCCAAACTCGAACGGAGGGTAGAATGAAGAACTCACTCTTGATCGGAACGGCGCTCGCGGGTCTCACGCTGGGCGCGGGTTGCCAGAATGAGCGAAAGCAGGCGGTGACGCGGGAGCAGGAGATCGCGGAAGCGCGGCGGGACTTGGCCAAGACCGAGGCCGACGCTCGCCGGGAAGCGGTCGCGAAGAAGACCGAAATCGATGAAAAGGTGCAGAAGGAGATCGCCGACGAGAAGCGGGACGTGGCGAAGGCCCAGCGGGAGCAGGGCGAGGGTGTTGGTGGATCCGGCGCGACCGCGACTGCCGCGACGGTGACCGGGATCCTCAAGTCTTCACTGGGTAATGGCTTGACGGTGACCGAGCGTGCCGGCGCCGAGTTGAAGCTCGCCACCGATAAGAACACGCAGGTCACGTTGAACGGCTCCGCGGTCGAGCTGGACGACTTCCGCGAAGGCACTCCTCTCCGTGTCTCCTACGAGACCCAGGGTGACACTAAGGTGGCGCGCGACGTGATGGTGCTCGCCCCGATGAGAAAGAACTAGCCACCGGGGCCTCTACCTGTTTGTGGCTTCGCGAACCTGGGGATCTTCCAGATAGGTCCGGGTCAGGAGAGGCGGTCTCGGCCTCAGGGCTCGCAGCCCGCTTCCCCCGTACGCCTTGGCCGTGAGCCATAACCGCCGCGGTAGCCCCAGCCGGCTCAGGGGTTGATCCAGGATGCCCATCCGCTGCAGCCGAAGCTCGAGCTGAGCGGAGAGCCGGACGACAAATGCGGGGATCTGCTTCAAGACCTCGTGATCCCGATCCCGCGTGCGCTGGATTCGTCCTGACAGCTGCCTCACCGCAAAGAGCGTCGTCAGGTTGAAGCCCAGCAGTCGGTCGCGCAGCGCGGGGGAGTCGCTCACCAGGCGCTTGGTCTGCTCCTCGCCAAAGGCCACATGCCGCTCCTCCTGGCGACAGGCCGCTTCGAGGATCTTCACCACCTGCTCGTGGTCGACGGTGTCGATCAACGCGTAGAAGATCGCCAGCACCAGCCCCTCTCCGATCGCCATCTCGTTGGCGACATGCTCGGCGTAGTCCTGGCCCATTGCGCCCGTGGAGAGGAAACGGACGACGGGGTGAGCCGCCCGGGGCCGGACACCGACGAGCTCGTAGATCCGGAGGAACTGCTGGACGTGCGAGAGCTCCTCGACCGCCTGTTTCGCGAAGAACTGGGCCGCCTCGAGGCTGGGGGCGCGGTAGAGCCAGTGGCCGCACTGGATCCCGGTGACCTCTCCGTAGAGGAATTGATCTAGGATCCAACCCAGCACCGCCTTGTCTCGCGGGAGTCGAAACTTGGCTCCGCCGAAGTCGAAGCGCATCTCCTCTCGGCTCAGAAGCATCATGGCCTCCCACTCTAAAGCCGTCGGTTGGGAGGCGTAAAAGAGTTAGCATGCGTGCCGTGCTCTTCGCCGACGCCCACGCCGACTCCCTGATGTGGAACCGCGATCTGAACGTCGAGTCCGCAAAGGGCCACGTCGACTTTCCCCGGTTGCGGCGCGCCGGCGTAGGGCTGCAGTGCTTCACCGTCGTTACGCAGGGGTTTCCCTACGTGGGTGGCTTCCCACTCTTTGCCTTAAGCCGCGGGTGGGGGGGCCGTGCGTTGAAGGGTCCCTGGAGCCGTGCGCTGTTCCAGCTCGAGGCGTTGCGGCGCGCGTGCGAGGAGTCGGGGGGAGCGGTGCGACTCGCCGACCGGAGCGAGAGATTGCGGGAGAACCGCGTTTCCGGACGGATCTCGGCGGTGCTGGGGCTGGAAGGGGGGCAGGCCCTGGAGGGAAGGGCGGAGAGGATGGAGGAGGCCTACGGGTTGGGCGTCCGGTTCATGTCGCTGACCCATCTCTCCAATAATAGGCTCGGAGGCTCTTCGTTTCCAGGGATGGGCGATCGCGGGCTGACGCCCTTCGGGCACCGGATCCTCGAAGAAATGACGCGGCTGGGGATGAGCGTGGACGTCGCTCACGCCTCTCGGAAGACGCTCCGGGAGCTCCTGGCGCATGGCGGGCCTCGCCCCTTCTGCTCTCATTCGGGCGTGGAGGGCGCACGGGCGCTCTGGCGCAACCTTCCGGACGAGGCGCTCAGGGCGATCTCCGATCGCGGTGGAGTGGTCGGGATCATCTTCGCGCCGCCCTACCTTGGCGGGCGCGAAATCGATGACTGGGTCCGCCACGTGAACCACGCGGTTGCGGTGATGGGCGAGGAGGGCGTCGCGCTGGGATCCGACTTTGACGGCATGGTTCCGCTGCCCCGGGGGATGCGCGATGTGACCGACCTCCCGATGTTGGCCGAGGCCCT
>JBGTHI010000023.1:0-2770 GCA_041746295.1 Myxococcaceae bacterium | reverse complement strand
CGCTGCGCCGTCGAGCACAACGGCCGGACGGCGCGGCGTGCTCCCCGCGCTCCCCACGTCGCTCGACGACCTCCACCCGGCCGCTCGCCCTGTTTTTGCGGCCCTCTCCGTGGCGGCGGTCAACTACCTGCATGCCCGGATCGGAGGAAACCGCGCTCAGCTGGTCTATTCCCTGTTCGCCACGGCCGTTGCGCCCGTGATCGAAGAGGCTTTGGTCCGACAATATCTGCCCTACGTGCTTGGCCTCTACTTCAGAGATGCCGACGGCTACCTGGATCCAAGAACGGAGCTGGCGCATCGCCGCGTAGGTGACCTGCTTTTCGCCGCCGCGCATGTTCCCTCGCAGGGTGCCAGCTCATTTTTCCATCTGGCGGGGAGCGCGGACCATGCGCGTGCTACAAGTACCGCCGGCCTCCAACATGCCATCGCCGATCACTCCTTTCACAACTCGTTTGTGACGCTTTGCGAGATGCTTTTGGGGCCACAGGCAAAACAGGTGGGGGCCAAGATTCTAGCGATCAAGAGTGGGTTCGAGGCGGCTGTGACAGGTCGTCCTTCCGGCTTCGGGACTCTCCTCAACGACCAGCAGCTCGCTCAATGGCTGAGGGACCTCAGGGCAGGAGAGTGGGAGGGCCAGGGGGTGTCGGAAGATCAGCTGCTGGCTTGGGCCCGCCAGCTGATGTCGGATGGGCGGCCATCGAGCGTGGAGTTCCGGGCGGGTGTGGAGATCGCCTACCGTACGCTGAAGGCGACGGCCGGGGCTGAAACTCCGAGCGAGGAGTTACAGCGCCGGGTGCTCGAAATGGGTCCTGCTGTTGGCGCCCAGCCGGGTCCTCGCATTGCAGCGGCCCGAGAGGTATTCGCCAGAGTTGAGGGCACTCCGCTATCGCGACCCGCACCCAGCCAGCTCAGCCAAATCATCCGCGCGCTGCCGCACGAGCTGATCCTTCCGGTGTTGATGTACCTCTATCTCAAGCGCAACGTGGAGTTGACCGACAGGTTGTTCGGCCCGGCTGCGGAAGCCACAGCCCGGCGCCTGCGGCCGGGCGCCAAGCCGCAAGCGCTCGATCAGACGGAGCGCGCGGAGCCGCTCAGCGGCCAAAGGCCTTCTTGAGTAGGCCCCAGAACTTCCCTCCGCGCCCCTTGAGCTCCTGCGCCTTGCTCTCCTCCGCCGCCTGAACCGCCTCCGGCGGCACGTTCAGTCGCTCCCGAAGCTCCTCTGGCGTGTACTCCATTTTGAGCGAGGTCTTGAGCTCCTTGCCGGTGGCGTCCTTCGCCTCCACCGACAGTTGGCACTCCGGATCCAGGTTGATCGTCACCGTGAAGGCGGGGGTGCCCTTCTTGCCGGGTGGCACCCCGAAGATCTGCATCGTCCCCAGGTACTCGTTGGCGGCGATGTTCCGGTCCTCGCCCTGGAACAGGTAGACCTCCGCCTCGCGCGCGTGGATCAGGCCGTGGGGCAGGGTGACCGTAGCCTCGGTGGGGACCGGGGTATTGCGCTTGAGCAAGGGCTGGAAGGCCCCGCCCGGGACCCCCACCCCGATGGTGACCGGCAGGACATCGATCAGGGTAACGCCGCTCGCCTTGTCCACCGATCCGGCGAGGAGCGCGGCCCCCAGCGCCACCGCCTCGTCGGCATGGACGCCCGCGTGCGCGCTCTTGCCCAGGAACTGATGCAGCCGCTCGCGCACCAGCGGCATCCGGCTCTGGCCGCCCACCAGGATCACCTCGTCCAGGTCGCCCGTCTTGAGCTTGGCGTCCAGCAGGACGTCGCGGACCACGTCGATGCTCCGCTTCACCAGATCGTCGCAGGCCTCCTCCAGCTGCGCGCGAGTCAGCGTCATCTTCAGATCTCGCGCCTTGCCCGCGTCGACCATCAGCATCGGAACGTGAACCTCGGTGCTGCTGCGCTCCGACAGCGCCAGCTTGGCCTGCTCCGCCGCGTTGGTCAGCCGTGCCAGGGCGGAGGGATCCCCGCTGAAGGTCAGCTCGTTCGCGGTCTGGAACTTGTCGATCAGCAGATCGACCAGCGCGTGATCGAAGTCCACGCCGCCCAGGAAGATGTCCCCTCCTGTGGCCGTCACCTCGAACAGGTTGTTCTGGACCTTGAGGATGGTGGCATCGAAGGTCCCGCCGCCCAGGTCGTAGACCAGCACCTTCCGGGAGAGCTTCCGGTTGAGGCCGTAGGCCAGAGCGGCCGCCGTCGGCTCGTTGAGGATCCGCGAAATGTGGAGTCCCGCCAACGTCCCCGCGCGCCGGACCGCTTCGCGCTGTCCCTCGGCATAGTAGGCGGGAACGGTGACCACCGCGCGGGTGACCGGGCGCCCCAGATGCGCCTCGGCGATCTCCTTGCACTCGCGAAGGATCAGCGCCTGGATCTCCTCGAGAGTGACGACTTTATTTCCCAGCTTCACCGCCGCCTTGCCGCCGGGGCCGGCGCAGATCTCGTAGTGGAACCGCTCCTTCACGTCCTTGACCGTGGCGCTGTCGTAGATCCGTCCCACCAACCGTTTGGCGCCATAGATGGTCTGCTTGGGGTTGAGCATCAGCTGGTCTTTGGCCCGATGCCCTACCACCAGCTTGCCGGCCTGGGTCAGGGAGAGGATCGAGGGGAGGGTGCCGTAACCCTCCTTCGACTTGAGCACCGTCGGCCGCCCATTGACGAGAAAGGCGACGCAGGAGTTGGTGGTGCCCAGATCGATGCCGACCACCGGCCCTTCGTCGGCGGGCGGCGTGCTGGGGGCGGGAAGAAATGCCAGCCCCCGAGATC
>JBGTHI010000022.1:0-3243 GCA_041746295.1 Myxococcaceae bacterium | reverse complement strand
CTCGATCGCGCCGAGCTGGCAGGCAGCCGGGGCTGGCTCTGGCTGGAGCAGGAGCTGCTCGACCAGGCTGCGGAGCAGCAGCAGAGCGCCTTTGAGTGGCTGGGGCGGCTTCACCTGGATCGGCGGGGCGTGGAGGACGCGTGGCACCACGCGATGCTGCGGTTGGAAGAAACCCAAGCGGTTCTTTCAAGCGTGGCGCAAGAGATCTCCGAGGATCCGAAGATCACCCTGAAGACCCGGGAAAGGCTTCACACCCTCCAAAGTACTCTGAACGAGGTGCACCTCCGCCTGAGTTTCGATGCCCTGGGATCCGACCCGGTGGCTGCGATCGCCCTTTTGGAAACGGTGACTCAGCGGCTGGAAGGGCTGCGGCTGGACATGAACGCCGATCGGCGGGTGGTTGACTGGAAAGGGCAGTTCCGAATCGCGGGCGATGCACCAGACTGAGCATCCTATGACCAAGGCCGAGGCGGACGCCTACGAGTGGGAGCTTCACCGCAAGTAGGGGTTGTTCTACTGCACGACCTTCGTGAGCTGGAGAAGTCCAGAGTCGAGTTCGTGCTGCTCGTCTTTGAGACGCGACAGGTTGACCCAGATCTCCACATGGCCTCCGGCCCCCGCCTCCAAGGCCAGGGATACCGCGCCCTGTCTCACCATCCCGGGCTGGGGGCCGATGGAGAGCGCCCGGTGGGCGGAGCAGAACTTCCTCACCGCGGCGATGTCGACGCCCGGCAGGACGTAAAGCACCGAGCTGAGCTGCGGCCCCAGCTCTGAAGTCAGGCTCAGATCGGCGCTGATCCCCGTGGCCTTGAACGCCTCCATCACCGCGGACGCGCGGTTCCTGTCGGGGCCCGCATAGACCACCGTGATCCGAATGGCGGAGGGGGGCAGTGCGCGGTCGAAGCGGAAAATCTTCCGGTAGACGACGACCTGGAGGCTCAGCGGCACCTCCCGGTCCTCCGCTTCGAGTGGCGCCGTCCAGAGAAGGAGGGGGAGTAGCCAGGAGATCCTGGAAAGGCCGCGCGGTCTTGGGAGACGGGCAAGGATCATCAGGCAGGCGCCGGGGGTTCCAGCCCCGCGAAGGCTAGATCATTCCCGCCGATCCTACTAACGAGTAGCCCTAGCCCGACAGGCTGCCGCCGCAGTACTCACGCTGTGAAATATCCGGGCTAGGCGGCAGCGGGCGGGCGGGTGCGCAAAACGGCTCTGGGCAGCAGGTGAATACGGTTCTCCGTCGGGTGTCGAAGGAGCGCTGCCTGCAAGATCGCCCCCGCCGGGTCCGCGCTCAACGGAGTGTCGAAGCTGTCCTGCGCGCGCGAGCTGACGTGTCTCGTGGGTCCGAACGTCAGGAGCTGACGGAGTGCTTCGTGGCCGATGCTTCCAACGCCACTCGGAAGCTCCTCCAACAGCGATCGGCAGGCCCGGCGGAGCTCGGGGGAGGTGACACTCAACACCACCGCTCCAGTGTTCCGGTCGAGCCGACGCCCGGCGGACTGACCGTTCACCCAATCGCGGGGATCGCGCCCCTCGGGCAGGGAGAGCATCAACATGTAGCCGGGGCCGTCCGACACCGGCGCCTGGGTGTGCTCGACGGTGAAGCGAAGCTCGTTCGAGTTCTGCTGACCAACAGCCGACAGCCGGTCCCGCATCTTCTGAATCAGCTGGACCTCGGCCTGTTCGGCCTTCTCCCCGCGGCGGAGCTTTTCGAAGAGCTTCGCCGGATCTTTCTGTTCCAGCGCCGCCAGCGGCTTGAGTTGCTCCGGCTCCAGGCGGTGCTCGGTGAGGTTGAGGACACGCGACGCTCGCAGGTAGTCGGCGAGGCTGCCGGCCTCCTTCGCCTG
This sequence comes from Myxococcaceae bacterium, assembly GCA_041746295.1. Taxonomy (GTDB): domain Bacteria; phylum Myxococcota; class Myxococcia; order Myxococcales; family Myxococcaceae; genus JBGTHI01. The sequence continues at coordinate 1,402 of JBGTHI010000022.1, read as the reverse complement.
TTCACGCCGCACCACCGCTTCGATTCCGATGCGGCGCGCCAGCAGATCGAGATCCTCGGACGGGTGAGCGGCGGTCGAGGCCGTTGCGGTCTCGAGAGGGGCGGACCGGCTCTCTGCCACGCGAAACTCCAGCGGCCGGGTTCCCGGGTCCGCTCGGCGCGTCTCTGTGATTGCCTCTCCCACGATGCCCATCTCCCGCTCGTTGAATTGCGCGGCCTGCCGCTGCCATTGAGCCAGGGCAGGATATAATCAGAAAAAGTTTTTATGCAAAGACGAAGAATTAGATTGTCTTCAGCGCGGAAACAAATCCGCCACCGGTCGGCCGGGAATAGCTCTTCAGCCAGCTCCGCGCTTGATGGAGCTCCCCATGGTTTTGCCTCCAACGGAACGAGGCGCCGCAATCGGGCTGCGATTCGACCTGCGTCTCGTTGGAAGGGGAAGCGAAGGGATGGTCCCCTCCATCGAAGAAGCCCCCATGGATACAGGTCCCTGCAAGGTCCGGAGGCAAATGCGACTGCTCACCGTCGGGGCAGCCGCCGGTGACATTAAAGGAAGGGGACCACCCGCCGGGAGGGACGGCGGGGTTCTCCATCTGCTGCGCACCCAGTCCTGCATTCACCACGCGCGGCGCGGCGTCGAAGAGCCACTTGAGAATCTCGTGGCTCAGCCTCTCCACGGAAGCGGCGTGCCGAAGTGAGCTGCCGTCGGTCATGTCGCTGTGGCAGAACTCGCCGTAGTAGAGGCCGTGTGCCGGGCCAAAGGTATTGCCGCGCACCGCGGTCAGCTTAGTCCCGAAGGCGTTGGGGCTGCCCTGCGCCGTGACCGGGAGCGCCTGGTCGTTCTCGCCCGTCCAAAGGCTGGGGCTGCAGGAGCCGCTGGAGATCAGCATCAACGCTCGTTTGTGCACCGCGACCCAGTCGGCCGCCGCCATCGCGGAGATGTTTCCAGCGTATTCACACCAGCCCGCCGCGCTGGCCAGCTTGCAGCCGGCGATGAAGTCCAGCGTGGCCAGGAAGTTGTACTCGTTGCTCTGGAGCCCTCCCAGCATCCCGTTCAGCGAGATGGCGCCGACCACGCGGTCACTTAAGCCCCAATCGAAGCTCCCTGGGGGGCCGTTGCCGCCCACGTTCGCCGCCACCTCCATGATCACCCGGCCGCCGGTGCTGTGGCCGATCAGCAGGATGTTCTTCTCGCCGTTGGGGTAGGCCTGCTGAAGCTTTTTGACCAACTGCTGCCGCCAGAGGGTAGCGGTGGGAATACCGGTTCCGTCGCTCGGAAGGTCGATGCTGGGGTCCACCGGTGTTCCGTTGGCGTCGGTATAGAGGTTGGCCCTAGCGGACTGGACTTTCAGCTTCACTCCCGGATGCGAGGCCTCATAGTCCGCCACCCGTTGCGTCAGCCC
>JBGTHI010000021.1:0-31479 GCA_041746295.1 Myxococcaceae bacterium | reverse complement strand
GTCGCCGCGCGGCGCTCATCCGGCATCCTCTGAATTGCTTGAGCGCGCGCGGCGCTTGCGAAGCGCGCCAGGGCAGCCACTCGCCCTGGGGGAAGTCCCGTGAGGCTCAGGTGGTGGACACCGAGGGCACGAACCTCGCGCAGTCGCTCCAGAGCGTTGACGAGCCCTGTCGCATTGGTACGGGTGGGAGCACGGCGCAACCGATCGAGGTGGGTCTGCCGAGCGTCGGCGGCCGAGAGCAGTCCCTCCAGGCGCCGGCGCTGTTCGGCGGAGAGCGCGGCATTGAGCCTCTTCCAGAGGCGAGCGGTGGCACGGTCGCGCACACGCGCCACCAGCCGCGCGAGGATGGAGGCGCCCGGCAGGAGGATTTTGCGCTCCACCAACCACGCGGTGGTCAAGTCAAAAAGCATGGAGGGGCTCTGGTTCGTGACCCATGCACGGGCGTAAAGCCACCGCAGCAAACGGAAGGACTCCCGCCGGTCGGTGAAGTCGCGGTAACCGAAGTGCTCGCAGATTTTGAAAGTGTGATCCCACCGGGTCTCACTCTCCCAGTAGGTCGGCAAGCCGTCCGGGTCCGCGCCGAGGGACGAGGCAACATAGCGGACCACCCCGATGGGCACGTCGGTCGCGCTCGGCACGAAGGTTCCGAGAAAGCGAACCGTTCCCAGCTGGACGGCGAACCCGAGTCGGTTCTGCTCGCCCCGGCGATCGGAGATGAGCTCGAGGTCCGTGGTGTCGAAGTGAAAGTACTTCTGGAGTTGCTCCACCGACGGCTCCCCCGCGAATCGGCCGTAGCGTCGCTCCTGCTCCTCGGTGAGGAAGTTGACCGGCATGGCTCAGAAGTGCGGCAGCTTCATGAAGAGCTCTCGAGCCCTCTGGTCGCGGGCCGTCGAGGTGAGGAAGGTGTAGATGCGGGTGTTCTCGATGTTGCGATGGCCGAGCCAATCTTGGACGAAGACCAAGTCCCCGCCCGCGCAGAGCATGTGCGTGGCGATCAAATGGCGGTTATGCCGCTATCGGCATAACAGACACACTTACGGGTCTCATCTAGCGATGAAGGGGGTGCCATTGCTCGCAATCCAGCAGCTGATGGGCCACGTGGAAATCAAGATGACTCTCCGCTACGCCCATCTCAGCCCGGACTCGACGCGGAATGCCGTGCGGCTCTTGGACGAGCGCGGCGGGAGCGGCACATGGACGGCACATGCCATGGTTGGAACAGCTGAGAACCCAGCTAACTCTTTGGATTCTCAGCTAAATTAGAAGTGGGCGCAGCAGGTTTCGAACTTACAACTCACTGAAGAAAAAACCGTGTCGGTACCCACGCTTACCGGTAGTTCTTCAGGAGTTTCGAGAGCTTCGATCCCGACTCCGTTCCTTTTCGTTCCACGAGATTCCAGCTCGTTCCGTCTGCTGAAGTGACATTAGAGGGTACATGAACCCGAGCCCACATGATGTTCTGTGGCAGCTGTCGCTGGGCATCCGGGGCTGACGGACGCGCAAAAGCACGCAGGGATCAGAAGCCATGAACAAAGAGGATAGAAAGGCCGCCCAGGAGCGCGCTGATTTCGACGTCTTCGCGAAGGTCCCGAGTTGCCCATAGGGAAGGTGGAAAGCAGGCGACCTCCTGAGCCGGACATCCTCTGCGAAATTTCAGGGCAAGACCCCGTGGCCTTTGAACTGGTCGATCTCATCGGCGGCGATCTCGCCAGGAGCATCAACATTGCCCGCAAAACTGGCATCGGCGAAGCCGTATGGATCTCCGGCCCGACGTTGGAGACGATCGAGGAGAAGCTCACCAAGAGCTACGAAACGCCGCACCCTATCGAACTGGTGGCGTTCGTGAAGGGCATAGCGCCTGAGAACGTGTGGACGCCCACGTTTGCTCCCAAGCTAGAACAAGTGGCTCGGAGGATGACCGCCTTCCGACGCCTGTGGGTGATTTCGATGCATCACGACGAGATTTGGTTCGTGTACCCAAAGACCGGAACGGATCCGTCCGCCCGCGTCTGAGCTAGCGACGAGGCCGCCACTGCGGGATGGCAGGCCAGAGTGCGCGACGGAGGCTCGGCTAAGGATCAAGCATGAGCCCGTACTGAATGGAACCGGCGTTCTTCAGCTAACCCCATTTCGATTGGACAGGTCCTGAGGACATGGGACTGACCTAGGATTGATCGAGACGAGCAAAGTGAGGACGGCGATTGGTCGGTTACCAGGGGTCGGCAGAACTCTCGAGGCATCGCGTGCACCGTGGCGTTCTGGAGCCGTGCGTTCGCCACTTGCTTCGACCCCGACGGCCGCGGGAATCGAAGACGGTGCTTTCAAACCAACAAGTCGAGCCAGGTCCCATACTTAGCTGATTTTGTTCGTGAAGCTCCTCAATCGATCGTCCCTTTCGTCCCATGTGGTGCCGACTGATTCCTGAGGGTGACAGGCACATGAACAGGCACACGGAGTGGCCGCTACCCCGTCCGCGATGAGACGCGCTGGCCTGCAAGCAGTGCTGAAAGGGAACCCGATGAATCCGGGTTGCTCCGCAGCGGCAAGTGAGAACGCACCGGCCCCAATCGTCGGCAGCTGGGTGGGTGCGGACCGGATTGGTGTCGAATCCATTGCAACCAACTTGCTTTCCAACGCGCTGAAGTTCGGCAACGGCGCGCCGATCAGGATGCAGCTTCGAGTGGAAGACCAGGGAATCGGCATCGCAAGCGCGGAGCTGCACGGAGGCACTCTCGTCCCTCGGCAAGCTGCGGCTACATGTCACGAGTTGGGCGATCGCCGGGACGCTCGCGATTTGCTCAATCCTAAGATGGACCGCTCACTTGATTGCGGGCGACATGAGGCCGGGGAAGTCCGCGTTTGCCTTGGAGCGTCAGTAAACCCCTCGGGCGTCTCGACGGGTTTGGAAGGTCGGCGGCCTTGGGAATCGACCCTCATCCTGCGAGGCGGCGACAGTACCGGAAAAAGGGATTTGAATGATTTCGGGGCTGGGATTTTAGTCAGTCGGAACGACCACTTACGACACAAGCCTTCGGCATCGTTCAAGTTCCTTGCCGGTCCATCGCATGCCAACGCGTTCCAGCCAACTCCTGGCTGGCAGGGCGCATATGCGGCACATGAAATCGGCCCCTGGCGCCGACGCGGAGGCTGTTCGCCAGCGTGGGTATTGTTTGAGGCCGTGCTACGAACCACCTGTGGCTCGGCCCGTCTTAGAAGCTCTTCAGGAGGACGAGCGCCTTCGGCAAGGTGCGAGAGAGGCAGTCTCTCTGGCCGCGCTGCTACCCTCAATCCAGAAGAAGCTGCTGAACGGCGCCGCGATCGCGTTTGTCGATGTTGCGGGCGCGTGCGTGTGGGCCGGGAGGCCCGTAGCCCTAGATGGCATTCCCCGAACGCAGCTTCAGCCTCTTCCATCACGCGCCCAGAACCTCGTCATCTTCGGGGGCGAGCTCGCTGAAGGCGAGCCCGTACCCCCGGACGCCTACGTGGTGGGAGAACAGCCTTGGTGGGAGCCTCAGACCTGGCCCCAGACCTTGCGGAGATCCCGCTCGCTGCGCGCTCAGCTTCGCCGCGCAATAAACAAGGGGGTGCAGATACGACGTCCCGGGCGGGAGACGCTTGAGACCGCTCAGCCCCGCCGAGCAGAAATCGATGAGCTAATTAGCCAGTGGCTGCGCGCGCGTCACATGCCACCCCTCTCCTTTGTTGCCACCGTCGCACCCTTCGACATTGTGGGTGAGCGCCAAGTGTTGGTAGCGGAGTTGGGTTCGACCGTAGTGGGCGCTCTCTTCGCCTACCCAATTGGAACGACAGGGCGGTGGATCATCAACCACATCGTCCGGTCAACCCTAGCTCCCAATGGAACTGCCGAGCTGCTGGTCGATGGTGCGATGCGGGCGCTGACCCTCGAGGGGGCAACCGCGGTCACCCTCGGGCTGTGCCCTCTGGCGGGTCGGGTCGGGTGGCCCTTGAGGGTAGTCCGCCGCTTGAGCCGGGGGCTCTTCGACTTCCGCGGGCTCCACGCCTTCAAAGCCAAGCTCTGCCCTAACCGATGGCAAAGGGTGCTGCTGGAGCATCCGGACCAAACGGCCACTCTCGGCACGATTCGCGCTTTGCGCGCATTTGCCGGAGGCAGTCTCCTCTCCTTCGCCTTTCGAACGGTTCTGCGGGGTCCGCCCGCTCTCCTTCGCGCCGTCGCACTGCTACTGATTCCGTGGAGCTTCGGGCTCGCCCATCCCGCGGCGGCCCACTTTTTTCCGCGTGCCTGGCTCGCTCGGGCCTGGATCCCCTTTGACCTCGCAGTCGCGGCCGCCCTCTTCTGGCTGGCGCGACGCGTTTCTCGGCGCCATCCCAGAAGCTGGCTCCATCCTTTGCTTGCCACGATCATCACAGCCGATGCGCTCCTCACCGTCCTCCAAGCATTGACCTGGAACTTCACCCGTCTGAGTGGAGCGCTCGATGTCGCGCTGGTCGGGATGGCCTGCATAGCGCCATCGACTGTTTCGGTGGTTCTCTGGCATTCCCTGAAATATCGCGAACCGCGGTCCCGGTCGGTTCAGGCGCCACCCCGGAGGGCATTTCCGGACGGACATTGAGAGCAGTTGGCGCTCGCGCAGCTCAAATGCAACTGCGGGATGGGCACAGGTTCTGGGATAGTTCGGCGTCAAAGGGTGCAGCGAACCTCCGCTGCAGGCATTCAGGGTGGTCGGGCCGCCATCCTCTCGTCCGGCGTTGGCCGGCGGAGGAGACGCATGGCCCAAGCAGGCGACCGTCGACAGGAAGCACCCTACACCCCGCCGGAAGCCTGGGAACCCCTTCAGCGCTTGGCTCGGGCGGCAGGCCACTCCCTGGATCGATTCCTGGGCATCGAGGCGGCGAGCGGGATCCTGCTGATCGCAGCCACTGTCACTGCGCTGACCTGGGCCAATTCGCCCTGGCAGGAGAGCTACCTACATGTTTGGCACACGCCCTTGGGGCTTCGGTTGGGGGAGCTCCACTTTGAGCGAAGTCTAGAGTGGGTGGTCAACGACGGCCTGATGGCGATTTTCTTCTTTGTCGTCGGGCTCGAGATCCGACGCGAAATTCACCACGGAGAGCTTTCGGAGTGGCGCCGCGCCACCCTGCCGGTGGTCGCCGCACTGGGAGGGATGGTGGCGCCAGCGCTGATCTATCTGGCTATCGCCTCACGGCCGCCCGCCCAGACCGGCTGGGGTGTGCCGATGGCCACCGACATCGCCTTCGCGGTGGGGGTCCTCACCCTCCTGGGGAAGCGGATTCCGGCCGCCTTGCGGGTGCTCCTGTTGGCACTGGCGGTGATCGACGACTTGGGCGCCATCTTGGTGATCGCGCTGTTCTATTCGTCGGGCGTAAAGATTCTCGGGCTCGCGGTCGCAGCAGCGGCCCTGGGGACGATCTTCGTTCTCCAGGCGTTCGGCCTCCGCGCGAAGCTCGCCTACCTACCTCCGGCATTCGTGGCTTGGGCGGGGATCTATGCGGCAGGCATTCATCCCACCCTGGCGGGCGTACTGGTGGGATTGGCCACGCCGATCCGAGCCTGGCTGGGCACGGGCGGATTTCGGAGCAATGTTCGCACGGAGCTGGAGCGGCTCGAGAGTTCCTCCCAGGAGCCTGGGGTCGAAGCGGTGGTTGAGGTCCGCCGCCAGGTCGACTTCGCCCGACGGGAGGCCCTATCTCCTTCAGAAGACCTGATCCAACTGCTGCACCCCTGGGTCGCTTTCGGCATCTTGCCCCTCTTCGCGCTGGCGAATGCGGGGGTCACGCTCAGAGGCCTCTCGTTCGACGCTACCTCCACGCGGGTGATCCTGGGCACCGCCCTGGGTCTCCTTCTCGGCAAACCGCTGGGGGTGCTGCTGGCCTGCACCCTCTCAATCAAAGCCGGGGTCAGCAAGCTGCCCCGTGGGCTAAGCGGCAGGTATCTCGCCGTTCTCGGGCTGGTCGCGGGCATCGGCTTCACCATGGCCCTCTTCGTCGCGCAGCTGGCTTTCTCGAATTCGGGTCTGTTGGCAGCGGCCAAGTTGGGCGTCCTGGCGGGGAGCGGAGCGGCGGCGGTCTTGGGCTTATCGGTGGGTGCCCTGTTTCTGCCTGCGTCGTGCAGCACCAACGCCGCGAGAACCGCCGATGAAGCGGAGGGGTCCACCGCTCTTTAGTCGCTGTCCAGCTGGGCACGAACAGCTGCCATGCTTACGTTGAGTGAATTCGGCGAGAGGCACGGCCCCCGCATGGACGCTGGTTAACGCTCTCCGTGTGCTGAGGACCCATGCGCACGCATCAACCCAAGCGCCGAATATTGGCAGTTGCGGATCGATCCCTGCATCCCGCCAAGTTGGAATGGTTTCGAAGCCTGGGTGCGACTGCGGGAACATCGCATTCACGTGGTTGTTGAAAATCCCGACCACGTGGCCTCTGGCGTCACTACACTGACCCTGGACGGAGCAGAGGTCGCTCCAGCGCCGATTCACTTGGATTCAAGCACTCCCGGCGACCACGAGCTCCGCGTTCGTATGGGCGCCAATCCCCTTATCTCCACAACGGTGAAACCATGACTCCAGAAGCGATGACCCTCACCCCTCCACTCCTTGACAAGATGAATGCCTACTGGCGAGCCGCGAACTACCTCTCGGTCGGCCAGATCTACCTCTTCGACAATCCGCTCCTGAAGCGACCCCTTGCGGTCACCGATGTGAAGCACATGCTGCTAGGTCACTGGGGCACGACCCCGGGTCAAAACTTCATCTACGTGCACCTGAATCGGGTGATTAAAAAGTACGACCTCAACATGATCTACGTCTCTGGCCCGGGACATGGCGGGCCGGCTGTGGTGGGCAACACCTATCTCGAGGGAACCTACAGCGAGATTTATCCCGACATCAGCCAGGACGAGGCTGGGCTTCGGAAGCTGTTCCTCCAGTTTTCTTTCCCGGGCGGGATTCCAAGCCACGCGTCACCCGAGTGTCCCGGATCGATCCACGAAGGCGGGGAGCTGGGCTACTCGCTGAGCCATTCCTTCGGAGCAGTCTTCGACAACCCCGACCTGATCGTGGCCTGCGTGGTGGGCGATGGCGAGGCCGAGACGGGACCGTTGGCCACGGCGTGGCACTCGAACAAGTTCCTCAATCCGGTGTCCGACGGCGCGGTGCTGCCCATTTTGCACCTCAACGGCTACAAAATCTCCAACCCCACCATTCTGGCCCGCATTCCGCACGAAGAGCTGGACCAACTGCTCCGCGGCTACGGCTGGGCTCCCTACTATGTCGAAGGGGACGAGCCCGAACCGATGCACCAAGCGATGGCCGCCACACTGGACCGCGCGATCGAGGACATTCGCAAGATTCAAGAGGACGCCCGTGTCCACGGGGGCGAATCGCGGCCGCGCTGGCCGATGATTGTGCTCAAGTCACCCAAGGGCTGGACCGGCCCCAAAGTGGTCGATGGGCGACAGGTAGAAGGCACCTTTCGCTCGCACCAAGTTCCACTCTCCGACCCGGCCACCCATCCCGAGCATCTCCAACAGCTCGAGGAGTGGCTCCGGAGCTACAAACCCCAGGAGCTGTTCGACTCGAACGGGCGTTTGAATCCGGAGCTCGCCGAGCTTGCGCCACAGGGCGAGCGCCGCATGGGCGCCAACCCCAACGCCAATGGGGGCATTCTGCTTCGCGACTTGCGAATGCCGGATTTCAGAGAATACGCGACCGCCGTGCCGTCACCGGGAGTGCGCGGCATCGGCGACACCCATGTGCTGGGTCGCTTTCTGCGCGACGTGGTGACCCTGAATTCCGAGCAGCGCAACTTTCGGGTGTTTGGTCCGGACGAGACTCTCTCCAATGGCTTGGAGGAGCTGTTCAAAGCCACCCGTCGTCAATGGGACGCCGCAACCCAACCGAATGACGAATGGCTCGCCCCGACCGGTCGGGTGCTCGATTCGATGCTCAGCGAACACCAGTGCGAGGGCTGGCTGGAGGGCTATCTGCTCACCGGCCGGCACGGCATCTTCAACTGCTACGAGGCCTTCATTCACGTGGTGGACTCGATGTTCAACCAGCACGCCAAGTGGCTGAAGGTCACCTCGCAACTGCCCTGGCGGCGCAAGATCTCCTCCTTGAACTACCTGCTGGCCTCACACGTCTGGCGGCAGGACCACAACGGCTTCACCCACCAGGACCCTGGCTTCGTCGACCATGTGGTCAACAAGAAGGCAGAGGTGGTTCGGGTCGACTTTCCGCCCGATGCCAATTGCCTGCTGTCGGTGATGGACCATTGCCTCCGCAGTCGCCACTACGTCAACGTCGTGATCGCGGGCAAGCACCCGGCGCCGCAGTGGCTACCGATGGATGCCGCCGTCAAACATTGCACCGAGGGGATTGGAATCTGGCAGTGGGCGAGCAACGACCAAGACTCATCGCCCGACGTGGTGATGGCCTGCTGCGGTGACGTGCCTACGTTGGAGACACTCGCTGCGGTGTCGATCCTTCGCGAGCACCTGCCGCGATTGAAAATCCGCGTGGTCAACGTGGTGGACTTGATGAAGCTTCAACCCCAGACAGAGCACCCGCACGGGCTCAGCGACACCGACTTCGACGATCTGTTCACCCGCGACAAGCCGGTGATCTTCGCCTTCCACGCCTACCCCTGGTTGATCCACCGACTTACCTATCGCCGGACCAACCACCACAACATTCACGTCCGCGGATACAAAGAGGAGGGCACGGTGACCACCCCCTTCGACATGACGGTGCTCAATGAGCTGGACCGTTTTCACCTGGTGATGGACACCATCGATCGCCTGCCTCAGACCGCTGACAAGGGAATCTATTTGAAGCAGCAGCTCGAGGACAAGCTGGTCCAACACAAGCAATACATCGCCCAGAACGGCCAAGACCTTCCGGAGATCCGCAACTGGACCTGGAGTCCGCGGCCATGAATCGATTGAACGAAACCGCCCAGGCTCTGTTCTCCGCCAACAGAGGGCTTTTAGCGATGGACGAAAGCACCCCTACTTGTAATCGGCGCTTTGCCCAGTTCGGGATCCCCCAAACCGCAGAGGCTCGGAATGCCTATCGGGAGATGATCGTCACCACCCCCCATCTCTCCGACTGCATCGGCGGCGTGATCCTCTACGACGAAACCCTGCGCCAACGACTGAGCGACGGCGCTCCCTTCATGAGCGCGGTACTCGCTGCGGGCCTGATTCCAGGCATCAAGGTAGATACCGGCGAGACCGACTTGGCGGGCCACCCCGGAGAACAGGTGACCGAAGGGCTGGACCACCTCCGGCAACGCCTCGGCGAGTATGCCTTTGCGGGCGCTCGTTTCGCCAAATGGCGAGCCGTGATTTCGATCCGCGAACGGCTTCCAAGCCAAGGCTGCATTCAGGCCAACGCGCTGACCCTGGCGCGATACGCCGCCCTCTGCCAAGAGGCTGGCCTGGTTCCCGTGGTTGAGCCCGAAGTGCTGATGGAAGGCGAACACACCCTAGAGCGGTGCCGCGAAGTGACGGCGGAGGTGCTGCAGGCCGTGTTCACGCAACTGCGCTCCCAGCGGGTGGTCCTAGAGGGTATGATTCTTAAACCCAGCATGCTGCTCGCAGGCTCACGCTGCCCGGAGCAGCCGTCGGTGGAGGAGGTTGCGGAAGCGACGGTGACGCTTTTGTTACAGTCGGTTCCCGCCGCCGTTCCGGGGATCGCATTCTTATCGGGTGGCCAGCCACCTGAGCTCGCGACCGCCCGGTTGAACGCGATGAATGCGGGTTTCAAATCGCGCCTCCCTTGGGCACTCTCTTTCTCGTTCGCTCGCGCCATCCAACAACCGGCGCTGGAACTTTGGAAGGGAGAGGAGCGCAACGTGCAGGCCGCGCAGCAGGCGCTCTACCACCGAGCGCAGTGCAATCTGGCCGCTCGAAGCGGCACCTACAGCGCAGCGATGGAGGGGCCCCCAAGCCCCCCCACACGATGCTAATCAGACCGGGCGGAGGCCGAGCATCCGGCATACCGAAATGGCGATCATCCGCTCCTCGTCTGTGCGAATCACCCGCACCGAGACGCGACTGGCCGCCGTGGAAATCACGCCCGCGCTCTTCTCGTTTTGATCTCGGTCTAACTCAATCCCCAGAAAGCCCAACCCCGCGCATGCCCGCTCGCGCACCACGGGCGAATTCTCCCCGACGCCCCCGGAGAACACCAACGTCTCCAGCCCCCCCAGCGCCGCCGAGAACGCCCCAATCCACTTCTTGACCTGGTAGCAAAACAGCGCGACCGCCTCCGAGGCCCGCACGTCTTGCGCCTCCTGCTCGAGCAGGTCCCGCATGTCGGAGCTGGTTTCCGACACTCCAAGGAGCCCCGACTCGTGGGTGACCATTCGCTGGAACTGTGCCGGGGTCATCTGCTCGCTGCGCGCCAGAAAATCCACCAGGCCCGGGTCCAGATCGCCGGAGCGGGTGCCCATCGGAAGGCCCGCTGTCGGCGTGAAGCTCATACTGGTGTCGATGCTCTTGCCATCCCGCACGGCGGCCAGGCTCGCGCCGCTCCCAAGGTGCGCAAGAATGACCCGGCCCGTGGCGGCGGCCGGATCTCCCAGCCGCACCAGCTCCTGCGTCAGGTATGCGTAGGAGAGGCCGTGAAAGCCGTAGCGCTGCACCCCCTTCGCCTCGTAACGGCGGGGGATGGGCAGAAGGGTAGCCACCCGAGGCATGGTGCGGTGAAAAGCGGTATCGAAGCAGGCCACCTGGGGCACCGCCGGGCGACGGCGTCCAAACGCCTCGATCAGCGCGATTTCGAAGGGAAGATGCTCGGGGTCATAGGGCCGTATCCGCTTCAGCTCCTCCAACAGTCCCGGGGTCACCCGCTCCGGCTCGAGGTGTTTCATCCCGTGAACCACGCGGTGTCCTACGGCCATGAGCGCATCGAAGTCGACCTTCGCCTCGAGCAGCTCAAAGAGCTGGTCCGATGCCGCGGCGTGCTTCGCAGCCGCGACGGGATGGGTTTCGGGAGACCTCCCGCCCTCGAAGTTGAAAGTCACACGGGTCCCGTTGACTCCGATGCGGTCGAGCGCTCCCCAAAGGCTTCGCTCGATCACTCCGCCACACCGATACACCGCGAACTTGATGCTCGATGAGCCCCCGTTGATTGCCAGAATGATCGGCTCAGCCAAGGCGGTCGCTCTTCAGACCCAATGCCGCGAGCTCTCGGCAGGTACTTCGATAATCGACATGGCAGATGGATCGAATTCCCAGCCCCTGTGCAACCTGGACGAACATCGGGGTGTTCTCCACGTAGACCACCTGCCGAGCCGGAACCTGAGCCAAATCGAGCGCGAGCCGGAAGATGTCCGAGTCGGGCTTGCGCATATGGACAAAGCTAGAGGACACGAAGAAGTCGACGAAAGAAGAAAGCCCAAACTTCGCGACGCGATAGTCGTTCAAGCCCCGAGCCTCGTTGCTCACCACCGCGACCTTCAGTCCGTACTGAAGCTTCAGCCGCGGGAACAGCTCGAGCATCTCCGGATAGGGCGTCGACTGCTCGAACATGAAGCGCCGGAACTGAGCTCGGGTGAAGGGGCGCCTCTTGTGGAAGATGACCAGCCCCAAGTACTCGTCCAGCGTGAGCTTCCCTTCCTCGTGCGACTCAAAGGTCAGCTTGTGCCGCGCCTCCAGCTCAGGCAGCTCCATCTGGAACTTCTTCGCTGCCCTCTTCCGGGCGTGGTGATCCCAACCGTTGGAGAGCAGTACCCCTCCGACGTCTAGAAACAGGCAGGTGATCTCGGTGGTGCGACTCATTGCTGGGTCACCGTCCCCAAAACCTCTCCGACAATCGCCTGGGCTTCCTCCAAGAGGCGGTGCAGATGATCTGCTCCTCGAAAACTCTCCGCATAGATTTTGCAAATGTCTTCCGTCCCCGACGGACGTGCCGCGAACCAGCCGCTCTCCGCCATGACTTTCATCCCGCCAATCGGAGCGCCGTTGCCCGGCGCGTGTGTGAGTACGGTCCGGACCGACTCCCCCGCCAGCTCGGTCAGCTTGACCTGCGAGAGTGAGAGCTTACCGAGCAAGTCCCGCTCTTCTTGCGTGGCGGGGGCCTCTACTCGGCCGTAGAGCGGAGTGCCATGCTCGCGCGTGAGCTCTTCGTAGAGCTCGCCGGGATCCCGATGCATTCGGGCGGTCATCTCCGCAGCCAGCAGGGCCGGGACGATGCCGTCTTTGTCCGTCGTCCAGACCGTTCCGTCTAAGCGTGCAAAAGAGGCTCCCGCGCTCTCTTCGCCCCCGAAAGCGAGAGCGCCGTCGAGCAGCCCTTCGACAAACCACTTGAAGCCCACCGGCACCTCATAAAGCGTTCGGGAAAGCCCTGCCGCAACGCGATCGATCATCTGGCTGCTCACCACCGTCTTGCCAACTGCCGAATCCTGACGCCACTTGGGGCGGTGGCGAAAAAGATAGGAAATGGCGACCGCGAGGTAGTGATTGGGTGCAAGCAGCCCCTTGCTTTGGCTGACGATGCCGTGCCGATCGTGATCGGTGTCGCAGGCGAAGGCAACCTCGAAGCGATCCTTCAGCGCGATGAGTCCTTGCATGGCGTAGGACGACGAAGGGTCCATACGAATCTGTCCGTCCCAATCTCTCGTCATGAAGCGGAAGGTCGGGTCCACCGCGTCGTTCACGACGGTGAGATTCAAGCCGTAGCGCTCGGCGATCGGCTCCCAGTAATGGACACCTGCTCCGCCCATCGGGTCGACGCCGAGCTTCAGCCTCGCGGAGCGAATCGCGTCCATATCGACGACCTGGTCCAGGTCCCCGACGTACGCATTGAGATAGTCGTGTCGATGGGTCGTGGTGGCCTTGAGGGCCTTCGCATAGGAGGTCCGCCTGACACCCCCAAGTCCACTCTCGATCGCCTCATTGGCCAGAGACTGGATCGAATCGGTGATTGCAGCGGCCGCTGGACCTCCGTTGGGAGGGTTGTACTTGATCCCGCCATCATGCGGAGGATTGTGCGACGGCGTAGTCACAATGCCATCGGCAAGACCTGCCGCACGCCCGCGGTTGTAGGTGAGAATCGCGTGAGAGACGACCGGTGTGGGGGTGTACTCGTCGCCGCAAGCGAGCATCACTTCGACCCCATTGGCCGCCAACACCTCGAGCGCACTCGCAAGCGCAGGCACGGAGAGGGCATGGGTGTCCATCCCCAGATATAGTGGGCCGTCGATTCCCTTCTTCTTTCGGTACAGGCAGATTGCCTGAGTGATGGCGAGAATGTGCCACTCGTTGAAGGATCTCTCGAACGCGGAACCGCGGTGTCCCGACGTGCCGAAGACGACCCGCTGCGCCCGCACCGCCGGGTCCGGCTGCTCCGTATAGTAGGCGGTGACGAGCTTTGGAACGTTGACCAGCATCGACGCTTCGGCCGGCTTTCCCGCGTAGGGGCTGACCTTCATGGCTCGCCCGCAAGGGCCTGCACAACCGCCTGATGGAGCAGGTTGAGCCCGCCACCAATGTCCGAGCCCAGGTGCAGTCGGAGAGCGCGGCGATCGCGTTGCGCCAAGACGTGAAAGTCGCCACGCGCCTGCGCGGCTTTCACCACGCCAAAGCTGAAGCGATGGCCTGGCACCGGAAGGTCCGGCGAATCGTCGCAGGTCAGCTGCAGGAAGACGCCGCTGTTCGGCCCACCCTTGTAGGCCTGTCCGGTCGAATGGAGATAGCGAGGACCAAAGCCTATGCAGGTGGCCACGCGACGCGCATCGCGGACCGTGAGTCGGGTCCTCTGAAGTTGGCAATCGTTAACGTCGTTGCGCTCGAGATAGGCTAGGAGCGCAAAGTAATCTCCCGGCCCAAGTCGGGAGAGATGCGCTTTGACATAGCCTTGCAGCGTGCGATCGAGCCCGGCTACCTGCTGGATCGCGAGTTGATTCTTTTCATCGGCGAACAGCTTGATCGCCCCTTCCTCGAAAAAGGGGCTCTCGCGCGGCAGGGTGCCGGACTTTTCGTAGGCCAAGGTCAGCTTCCGGGCCGCAACCTTGCTGGACTCGACATCGGGCTGATTGAAGGGGTCGATGCCGATGATCGCACCGGCAACCGCGATGGCCATTTCCCAGCGGAAGAACTCCTGCCCCAGGTCGCTTTCCTGGCCAAGTGCGATGCGTACCACCGGCTGCCCCGCCTTTTCGAGTAGAGCGACCGCGGCGTCCTGCTCGGCGCTGGGGGCCTCGTCGAGTCGAAGGTAGGCGAAGAGCCGGTCGGCGCCGTACACGTCGGGCGCCCCCAGCGTCTCGCGGTCCACCGGAACGATGCCGTGACCTTTCTTGCCCGTCGACTCGGCCAGAAGCTGCTCCAGCCAGGCTCCGAGCGGCTCGATGCCAGGGGAGGCGACCAGTGTGACCTTGTCCCGACCGGATCGGGCCAAAGTCCCCAGCACCGCTCCAAGAAGAACCCCGGGATTCTCTTCTGGCGGGACACACGACGCGCAGGCGTGGACCATGACTTCCGTGCGACGGAGAAACTGCGGGACGTCGATCCCCATCACCGCGGCCGGCACCATCCCAAAGTTGGACAGCGCCGAGTAACGTCCTCCGATTCCCGGCACTCCGGGGAACACCCGCGCGAACTTCTGGCGGTCCGCGACCTTCTCGAGCTCGGAGCCGGGGTCGGTGATGGCGATGAAATGGCTCCCCACCTGGCTTTCCCCGACCACCTCCTGGACGCGCTGATAGAAATAGTCCTTGAGAATGTTGGGCTCGAGGGTGGTGCCGGACTTGCTCGAGACGATGAAGAGCGTCTTTGAGAGATCGACGCGCGCTGCGATGGCCTGAATCTGCGCGGGGTCGGTCGAGTCCAGAATCAGCAGCTCCGGCCGGCCCTCGACCCGGCCGAACGTTCGCGACAGCACATCGGGGCAGAGGCTCGAACCGCCCATTCCCAGCACTACCGCGTGTTTAAACGGGAACTGAATCTCTTCGGCAAAGCCTGAATCGGCGACGGTCAGCCAGTCGAGCCAACGGTTCTCGTCGTGGCCGGTCCAGAGCGACGCATCTTTTGCCCACAGGCGACGAATTTTGCCGGTTTCCCGCCACTCCTGGAGCGTCTTCTTCACTGCTTGGTCGAGCGCGGGGGGTAATCGATAGCTGATTCGGTCGATCGCCGACTTGAGCACGCCGTCGCGTTTCTTCTCGATCGCGCTCATCAGCGCGTCGAACGACGCCGAGAAAGACTTGACGCCCTCATCGAGGAGACTCGAGGTGAGCGCGTCGATCGAGATGCCGAGCTGCTCGAGTGCCGCGAGCACCCGTTTTGCGTCGTCCAGATCCTCCTCGAGCCGGTTCTTGGCCTGACCGTGTTCGCGAAACGCGTTGAGCGTCGCGGGCGGCACCGTGTTCACGGTATTCGGACCGATCAGCGATTCGACATACAGCACGTCGCTCAGACGTGGGTCCTTGGTACCAGTGCTGGCCCACAATAGGCGCTGCGGGTGGGCTCCGCGCTCGGCCAGCGCCTGCCAGCGCGGTCCGTTCAAGCGCTCCTTCCAGTCCTGATAGACAAGCTTCGCATTGGCAATGGCAACCTTGCCCACCAGGCTCCGGAGCCGATCCTGTTCTATGGAAGGCGCGGTGCGAAGTCGCCCTTCCAAAACAGGGCCGACCAACACATCCAGCCGGCTGACAAAAACGCTGGCGACGCTGGCGATTCGCGCAAGCTCGCCTCCCCTCTTAGCAAACAGCTCGAGGCCATCCAGGTAGGCCTCGGCCACCCGCAGGCAGACGGAGCGAGAAAAGAGAAGCGTCACGTTGACGTTGATTCCCTGGCCAATCAGCTCCGCGATGGCAGGAATCCCTTCGGGCGTCGCGGGAACTTTGATCAGCAGATTGTCTCGGCCCACCCGCTTCCATAAGCGAATTGCCTCATCGATCGTCCCCTGGGTGTCGCGCGCAAGATAGGGTGACACCTCCATGCTGACGTAACCGTCGCCCCGCGCAGACTCCTCGAACAGGGGCCTGAGAATATCGGCAGCCTGCTGAATGTCGGAAATGGCCAGCTGTTCGTAGAGCGCCGACGCGGTCTGGTCTCTGCGCCCTTCCAGGCGCCGAATCGCATCGTCGTAGTCGGTGCTGCCAGCGATCGCCTTTTCAAAGATGGACGGATTCGAGGTGACACCCCGGATGCCGTCCTCCCGCACCAGCCGCGCGAGCTCACCACTTTGAAGCAGGTGCCTGCGAATGTAGTCGAGCCAGAGAGACTGGCCACACTCTTGCCAAACCGCCTTGATTGCCATGGTCACTGGGGCCTCCGGCCCGACACTTCCAACGCCCGCTCCACCACCTGCTCGACGGTAAACCCATATTCCCTGAAGAGCGTCTCACCAGGAGCGGAAGCCCCGAAGCGGTCGATGCCAATGATTCCTCCCTGGAGACCGGTCCACCGCTCCCAGCCCTGGGGCGAAGCCGCCTCCACCGCGAGCCGGGCCGTCACCGCCTTGGGCAAAACGCTCTCCCGATACTCCGGCGACTGTTCCTCAAAAAGCCGCCAGCACGGCATCGAGACCAGGCGGACGCGCAGCTTGGCCTTCAACAGGATCGACTCGGCCGCGACAATCAGGGCCACCTCGGAGCCGCTCGCGATCAGGATCAGGTCAGGCTCGCTCGCCCCCTCGGACCCGTCGTTGAGCACATAGGCACCCTTCCGAAGACGGTCTGCCGACGCATAGACCTGCCGGTCGAGCGTTGGAACAGCCTGACGGGTGAGCACCAATGCGGTCGGTCGGCCGGATTGCTCCACCGCCACCTGCCAAGCCCAGCGGGTTTCGTTGGCATCGCACGGTCGAATCACCAGTAGATTGGGAACGGCACGCAGCGACGCCAGCTGCTCGATCGGCTGGTGGGTTGGGCCGTCTTCACCGACGCCAATGCTGTCGTGGGTGAAGATGAACAGCGTTCGAAGCTTGGCCAGCGCCGCCATTCGAATCGCCGGTCGCATGTAGTCGGAAAAGATGAAGAACGTCGCGGCAAAGGGAATGAAGCCGCCGTGGTAGACCAGTCCGTTTGCCGCCGCCGCCATCGCGTGCTCGCGAACCCCAAAATGGATGTTGCGACCACTGTATCCCCAGCCTCCGCCCACCTTCCCCTGGACAGCGCTCGAGTCACGCTGGAGAGTCTCGAAATCGCCATCCTCCTTGAGCCAGGTGTAGGTAGACGGGTCCAGATCGCCCGACCCCCCGATCAGCTCAGGAAGAGAGCGCGCGACCGCCTGAATCACCGCCTCGGAAGCTTTCCGTGTTGCCAGCCCCTTGGAGTCGGCCGGAAATTCGGGCAACGCATCGGACCATCCATCCGGAAGGTCACCCGCGAAGCGGCGTCGAATTTCAGCGGCAGCTTCGGGGAACTCGCGCCGGTAGGACTCGAACTCTTCATTCCAGGTCGACTCCAGGGCTCGACCGCGATCCACCACCACGCTCTTGAAATAGGCCGATACTTCGTCCGGCACGTAGAACGCGGGCTCCAGCGGCCAGCCCAGGTTCTGCTTGGCCCGGCGCACCTCCTCCTCACCCAAGGGGCTCCCATGGGCATGAAAGGTTCCCTGTTTGTCGGGCGCGCCGTATCCAATCACCGTCTGCACCGAAATGAGCGACGGTCGGTCGTGGACCTCGCGAGCAGTTTGGATTGCGCGCTCAATCGCCTCCAAGTCATTGCCGTCGCTGACCTCAAGCACCTGCCATCCATAGGCGCGATAGCGGGAGGCCAGGTCCTCGCTGAGGGCAAGCGCAGTGGTCCCTGACAGCGTCACATGATTGTTGTCATACAGCACAATCAGCCGACCCAGGCCCAGGTGACCGGCGAGCGAGCTCGCTTCGCTCTGCACTCCCTCCATCATGTCGCCATCGGAGGCGAGGACATATGTGAAGTGGTGGAACGGCGTATGCCCGGGACGGTTGAAGCGCGCCGCGAGATGGGCCTCGGCAATGGCCATCCCCACTGCGTTGCCAATGCCCTGTCCCAACGGTCCGGTCGAAGCCTCGACCCCGGGCGTCAGACCTCTCTCGGGGTGGCCGGGGGTCCGGCTGCCCCACTGCCGAAAGCGCTCGAGCTGCGCAAGGGGCAGATCGAAACCGGCCACGTGAAGGAGCGCGTAGAGCAAAGCCGAACCGTGCCCGGCCGAAAGAACGAAGCGATCGCGGTCGCACCAGGCCGGATTCGATGGATTCTGGCGAAGAAACCGAGTCCACAGGACATAGGCCATCGGCGCCGCACCCATCGGAAGACCGGGGTGGCCCGAATTGGCCTTTTGAACCATGTCCACCGCGAGAAAACGAAGGGTGTTGACGCAGAGTCCATCGAACTCAGTGCTCATCGCCGCTCTTTCGCAAGTTGGGTGAGGGATTGTGCCAGCTCCCGGTGATGATCCGGTTGGCCTCGACCGGTCCCCAGGTCCCGGGCTCGTACAGATGGACCGGCGTCACATTCCCAAGCACCTGTTCGACCACGCGCCACTCCGCTTCGACCATGTCTTCACGGGTGAACAGCGTCGGGTCGCCCTTCATCGCGTCGCCGAGGAGCCGCTCGTAAGGCTCCATCTGATCGGGGTCCGCGTCTGAGGCGATCAACTCGACCTCTCTGCCAAGCATCGCCTCACCCGCGACCTTGGAGCGAACGCCCAGCGCAATCCCCACGCCCGGGCTGAGCCGAAAGCGAAGGTGATTGGGGCGCTCCCGCATCGCCGCGGCCTCACCGAAGACCGCGCGAGGCGGCCTCTTGAGCTCCACCAGAACCTCGGTGCAGGTCACCGGCAAGCGCTTACCCACCCGGATGTAGAACGGCACTCCGGCCCACCGCCAGCTATCCACCCCTAAACGCATCGCCGCGAAGGTCTCTACGCGTGACTCCGGCTCAACTCCCGGTTCGCTTCGGTACCCTCGGAACTGGCCGCGCACCACGTCGTTGGGAGAGAGTGTCTCAACCGCCTGCAAGATCCGCGTTCTTGCATCGCGAAGCGCCTCGGCATCTCCACTCGCCGGCTCCTCCATGGCAAGGCAAGCGACCACCTGCATCATATGGTTTTGGACGACATCCCGAATGGCGCCGGTCTCTTCGTAGAGATGGCCCCTGCCCTCCACGCCAAACTCTTCGGCCATTACAATCTGCACGCTCTCTACAAAGTTCCGGTTCCAGATCGGCTCCAGAAACGAGTTGCTGAATCGAAAGTAGAGCAGGTTTTGCACCGGCTCCTTGCCAAGGTAATGGTCGATGCGAAACACATTGGGTTCAGGAAATACGGTCAGCAGTGCACGATTGAGAGCCTGGGCGGACGCCAGGTCTCGTCCAAAAGGCTTCTCCGCGATCACGCGTCCCCCTCTCGCGCACCCGGAGCGGCTCAACTGAGCCACCACCGTCGCAAAGAGACTGGGAGGTATCGCCAGATAGTGCAGCGGCCCAGCCGACGAACCGAGCTCCAGGCGCAGCGCATCGAACGTCTTGGGGTCTTCGTAGTCACCGTCCACGTAGCGGAGCAGCGAGGCGAGCCTTTCGAAGGCCAACTTGTCGAAGACGCCGTGGGCCTTAACGCTTTCTCTCGCACGATCTCTCAACCGATCGATATTCCAGCCCGCTTTGGCCACCCCGATGATCGGGACCGTCAAATGGCCCCGCTTGACCATCGCCTGTAGCGCCGGGAAAATCTTTTTGTATGCGAGATCTCCGGTTGCGCCGAAAAACACCAGCGCATCGGAAGATGCCGGCGTCACTTAATACCTCCTGATCGCTTCCCGACCCACACGGCTCACGATTCCTTCCTGTCGGCCACAGAGGTGATGACCCGAAAGACAAAGGACAAGCCCGCAAGGCGATCTTATCTGTCCTGTTCACCTTCAGTGCATAGCTTTGGTTGACAAGGGGATCACTACGACGACTCTCAGCGACAGGGCAGCCACCCCTCATGGAGTCGTGGCCGCGGTACGAGGAAGCGTCGTTGACGTGCGGTTCGAGCAACATCTGCCGCCCATCTACTCGGTCCTACACGCTGGCGAGAACGCGCGCATCGTGATCGAGGTGCTCGCGCAGCGGGATGCCCATCACGTGCGTGGCATCGCCCTGACCCCCACTCAAGGCCTCGCCCGGGGGATGCCGGTGGAGGACACTGGCGGGCCCCTCCAAGTACCGGTTGGTCAATCGATCCGTTCCAGGATGTTCGATGTCTTCGGCAACGTGATCGACCGCGGGCCTGCCCTGTCCGATGTGGAGTGGCGGTCGGTGCACCGGGCGCCCCCACCCCTGGCACAACGCTCTACCAAATCCGAAGTCTTCAAGACCGGGATCAAGGTCATCGACGTGCTGGCGCCATTGGAGCGCGGCGGGAAAGCGGGACTCTTCGGCGGCGCGGGCGTGGGCAAGACCGTTCTGCTAACGGAGATGATCCACAACATGGTCGGCCACTACCAGGGGGTCAGCCTCTTCTGTGGCATCGGCGAGCGCTGCCGTGAGGGCGAAGAACTCTACCGCGAGATGAAGGAGGCGGGCGTTCTCCAGAACATGGTGATGGTCTTCGGCCAGATGAACGAGCCGCCGGGGAGTCGCTTTCGAGTGGGCCATGCCGCACTGACCATGGCCGAGTACTTCCGCGACGATGGGCATCGCGACGTGCTGCTGCTGATCGACAATATCTTTCGCTTCATTCAGGCAGGCATGGAGGTCTCCGGGCTGATGGGCCAAATGCCCTCGCGGCTCGGCTACCAACCCACGATGGGCACTGAGCTCTCGGGGCTCGAGGAGCGGATCGCCAATACCCAGACCGGCGCAATCACTTCGCTCCAGGCGGTCTACGTCCCCGCGGATGACTTCACCGATCCGGCGGCGGTCCATACCTTCTCCCACTTGTCCGCCTCGCTGGTGTTGTCACGCAAGCGGGCCAGCGAGGGGCTATTCCCCGCGATCGACCCCCTCCAATCGAGCTCAAAGTTAGCGACCACCGCGGTGGTGGGAGAGCGGCACTATGCCTTGGCGCAGGAGATCCGGAAGACGCTCGCGCAGTACGTCGCACTCAAAGACATTATCGCCATGCTCGGACTGGAGCAGCTTTCGCCCGACGATCGCAAAGTGGTCGCCCGCGCGCGGAGGCTGGAGCGCTTTCTCACCCAACCGTTCTTCACGACCGAGCAGTTTACCGGCCTGAAAGGGAAGCTGGTCAGCCTCGAAGATGCGCTGGACGGCTGCCAGCGAATCCTACGCGATGAGTTCGCCGACTACCCAGAGAGCGCCCTCTACATGATAGGCGCGGTCGATGAAGCCAAGGGCAAGGCGAGCCCCAAGGTCCACGCTTGATGAACCTTAAAATTTTACTCCCCTTTCAAATCCTCGCCGAGAAGGGCTCCGTGTTGCGGATCGTCGCGGAGACGCGCGAGGGCTCGTTTGGACTCCTGCCACACAGGCTCGACTGCGTCGCGGCGCTTGTCCCCGGCATCCTGACCTACGAAACCGAGGCGGCGGGCGAGGTCTATGTCGCGGTGGACAATGGGGTGCTCGTCAAGTCGGGACCGGAGGTGCTTGTCTCGGTACGAAGAGCTCTGGAGGGGACCGACCTGAGCGAGCTGCGTCGGTCGGTTGAGCAGGAGTTCGTCAACTTAGACGAGCAAGAACAGAGCGTCCGCTTCGCCGTCGCCAAATTGGAGGCCGGGCTGCTGCATCGCATGGCGAGACTGCACCATGACTGACCCGCCCACCCTTGCCGAGCAGGTCGGCGCAAAGGCAGCACGTAAGGTCAGGGCACGGAAATCGCCCCCCCAGGTCTGGCTCGGACTGGGCGTGATGGGCCTGGTGGGCTGGTCGGTAGTGGTGCCGACACTGCTGGGTGCCGCGCTGGGCATCTGGCTGGACGCACGCGCCGTCGGAAGCCATTCCTGGACGCTGGCGTTGCTGATGGCGGGACTGACACTGGGTTGTCTGAATGCCTGGCACTGGATCGCCCAGCAGGAACAAGCGATGAGTGAGGAGGCGGACCATGGGGATGAGTGACCCATCAATTCTGGCCCTGGCGTTCGTGGCCGGGCTCTTTCTCGGGACGCTCTTCACAGGAGGCCTGTGGTGGACCGTTCGAAAGGGCACCTCGGCTGAACAGCCGGCGCTGTGGTTCATCGGCAGCTTCGCGCTGCGCACGACTCTGGTCCTGGCTGGCTTCTACGCCGTCTCGGCGGGTCGGTGGGATCGGATGGCGTCTGCTCTCTTTGGATTCCTCATCGCGCGAGCCGTGATCGTGAGACTGACGCGCCCGACAGAAGCCTCTGGCCGGCGCCCGCCGCGGGAGATCCGCCATGCGCCTTACACCCGATGAACTGATCTTATGGCGCCATGGGTTTGTGAAGCTCAACGGCACCATCGCCTTCACCTGGGGCTTGATGGCGATGCTGGCCCTTGGCTCGAAGCTGATCACGCGAAACCTCACCACGGAGCACAAGCGCTCCCGCTGGCAGAACGGGCTGGAGATCGTCGTCCTCAACATCGAAAAGCAGATCGAAGAGGTGGGCCTCCGAAATCCCGAGAGCTATCTCGGCTTCCTGGGGACGCTCTTCCTGTTCGTGGCGGCTTCCAGCCTCTGCACAGTCATACCCGGCTTTGAGCCACCGACAGCGTCGCTCTCGACCACGGCAGCGCTGGCTCTGTGCGTCTTTGTCGCGGTTCCGTTCTTCGGAATCAAGGACCAGGGAGTGAGCAGCTACCTCAAGTCCTATCTGGAGCCGACCCCCCTGATGCTCCCGTTCAACATCATCAGCGAGCTTTCGCGGACGCTCGCCCTCGCCGTCCGCCTCTTCGGCAACATGATGAGCGGAGCGATGATCGTCGGCATTCTCCTCACCGTCACGCCCTTCGTCTTTCCAATTGTGATGACCGGACTGGGTCTGCTGACCGGCATGGTGCAGGCCTACATCTTCAGCATTTTGGCCGCGGTCTACATCGCGGCGGCAACCGGTTCCCGAAAGCCCCAGAAGAATGCCGGGACGGTCGGCTCAACGTCATGACAACCCAAGGATACCTCATGGACAGCGCAACCCTCGTCGCGGTGACGTCAATATTGGTCGCCGGCATCACCACCGGCTTCGGCACGATGGGGCCCGCGCTGGCCGAGGGACGGGCGGTCGCAATCGCGCTCAGCTCCCTGGCTCAACAGCCCGACGCTTCAGCCACCATCACCCGAACCCTATTTGTGGGCCTGGCGATGATTGAGTCCACGGCCATCTACTGCTTCGTCGTCTCGATGATTCTGATCTTCGCCAATCCATTCTGGAACCACTTCATTGCCCAAGCCGCGGGAAAGTAGACCGTGCTGATCGATTGGTTCACCGTCGGAGCTCAAGCGCTCAACTTCATCGTTCTGGTTTGGCTGATGAAGCGCTTTCTCTACAAGCCCATCCTGAACGCCATTGAGGCGCGCGAGAGCCGAATCGCGAAGGAGCTCGCGGATGCCAATGCGAAGAGGTCCGAGGCCACAAAGGAGCGCGACCAGTTTGAGAAAAAGAACGCCGACCTCGACCGGCAGCGCACCGAGCTCTTGAGCCGCGCGACCGAGGACGCAAACACCGAGCGGCAGCGGCTACTCGACCAGGCCAGGCAGGTGGCGGACGCTTTGACCACCCAGCGACAAGAGGCCCTCAAAAGCGAGGCGCGTGACCTCACTCAGGCGATCGCTCTTCAGACCCAGCATGAGGTGTTTTCGATCGCGCGCAAAACACTGGACGACTTGGCCAACACCTCCCTGGAGGAGCGCGTGACCGAGACGTTTGTTCGAGAAGTTCACGCACTGGGAGGCCAAGCCAAGCAGCTTCTCGGCGATGCCCTCAAGAGCGGGTCCTCCCCGGCACGGGTGCGAAGCGCGTTCGACCTGCCGGCAGACCAACAAGCGACAATCCAGCGCGCGCTCAGTGAAGCCTTCTCATCGGAGATTCTCCTCCGCTTCGAGACCGTTCCCCATCTCATCTGCGGGATTGAGCTTGCCGCGGGCGGGCAAAAAATTTCCTGGAGCATTGCCGGCTATCTCACCTCGATGGAGCAGGGCCTGTCCGGGCTGCTGGGCAGCCAGGACAAAGCGCCGTGACAGGCGATCTACAGAACGCCTATGACCGTGTCTTTTCGGAGATCGGCCGAACGCGGGAGCACTTTGCCCCGAACCTCACACCCCACGAGGTGGGTACGATCACCCGGGTCTCCACCGGAATCGCGAATGTCTCCGGCCTCCCCGGGGTAGGCTTTGAGGAGCTGGTGGAATTTCCGAATGGGGTCTTCGGCATCGCGTTCAACGTCGATGAGGAAGAGGTTGGAGTGGTCTTGCTGGGCCACTGCCAGCAGCTGCACGCCGGTGAAGAGGTGGCGCGCACCGGACGGGTGATGGATGTCGCCGTTGGCGACGCACTGCTCGGTCGGGTGATCGATCCGCTCGGTCGCTCGCTCGACGGTTCGGGCCCCGTGGTCACGCCCGAGCGGTGGCCTATTGAACGGCCTGCCGCGCCGATTATGGATCGCGCTCCGGTGATCGTGCCGCTCCAGACCGGCCTGAAGGTGGTGGACGCCCTGATTCCGATCGGGCGGGGACAGCGCGAATTGATTCTCGGCGACCGGCAAACGGGCAAGACCGCCCTTGCGATCGACACCATTCTCAACCAACGCGGCCAGAACGTACTCTGCGTCTATTGTGCCATTGGCCAGCGTGCCTCTGCCGTGGCGAAGACGGTGGCCACTCTCCGTGAAAAGACCGCGCTGGAATACACCGTGGTGGTGGTGACCGAGGGCAATGACCCGCCCGGATTGACTTACATCGCACCCTACGCCGCAACCAGCATCGCGGAGCGCTTTATGGCGGCGGGGCGCGACGTGTTGATCGTTTACGACGACCTCACCCAACATGCCCGCGCCTACCGCGAGCTCTCTCTCCTGCTCCGCCGCCCCCCAGGACGCGAGGCCTTTCCGGGAGATATCTTCTATGTCCACTCGCGGCTGCTGGAGCGTTCGACCCGGCTGCGCCCGGAGCTGGGCGGGGGTTCCCTCACCGCACTGCCGATCATCGAGACCGAGGCGCAGAACATTTCAGCCTACATTCCTACCAACCTGATCTCGATTACTGACGGGCAGATCTATCTCTCTCCGTCGCTGTTCGAGCTGGGCGTACTGCCCGCGGTCGACGTGGGGAGGTCGGTCTCCAGGGTCGGTGGAAAGGCCCAACGCGGGGTATTCCGCTCCGCGGCAGGAGACCTCAAGCTCGCCTATGCCCAATTCGAGGAGCTCGAGACCTTTGCACGGTTTGGTGCTCGGCTGGACGATCACAGTCGCAAGACCCTCGAACATGGTCGGCGCATCCGCGCCTGCCTGAAGCAAGCGGAGTTCGCACCGGTCTCCGTTCCAGCGCAGATAGCCCTACTGCTGGCGTTGAGTGAGGCGCTGTTCGAGCAGGTCCCGCTGGAGCAGATGACCGCGGCGCAGCAGGCCGTCTGCGAAGCGGCGAAGACTCTGCCGCCGGAGCTGTGCGCCCGTTTCGAGGGCACCGAGATGCTGCGAGACGCGGATCGCCATGCGATTGTCGACCTCGCCCGCCAAGCACTCGCCCGCTTTCAGGCAAAGCCTTGAGAGACACCCAGGCCAGTCTGCACCGGAAGCTCTCCAGTGCGAGTGATCTCCAGTCGGTGGTCCGAACCATGAAGTCGGTGGCCGCCTCGAGCGTGGGGCAGTACGAGAGGTCGGTGCTCTCCTTGGCCGACTACTACCGAGCGGTGGAGCTGGGCCTGGGGGCCTGCTTCCGACAGGGGGGACCCGACGATTTGCCGTTGCTGCGAGAGGGTCTCCAGAAGCCTAGCGGCGGCGTGGTCGCTGTCGTCTTTGGTTCCGACCAGGGGCTGGTGGGTCAGTTCAACGATGTCGTAGCCGATGATGCGAGGGCCGCCCTCGCCAAGCTTCCCGGAGAGGTCCATGTCTGGGCGGTCGGAGAGCGCGTCCATTCTCGCTTGGCGGAGTCGGGCTTCCTCCCAGAGAAGCTTTTCACGGTGCCAAGCTCCGTGACGGCAATCAGCCAGTTGGTAGGCACAATTCTGGTGGAAGTGGAGACGCGGCAAAGGAAAGGAGGGCTCGCCCAGCTTTCCCTGTTCTACAACCGCCACGCGACTCGAGAGGTCTACACACCCACCACCCAGCGACTTCTCCCGCTGGACGAGGATTGGCGTCACCGATGGGTCCAGCGGCCTTGGCCCACGAAAACATTGCCCGAAGTGATGGGGGGCAATGTCGCGACCCTGCCCGCGCTGCTCAGCGAGTATCTCTTCATCTCGCTCTTCCGGGCGTGTGCGGAATCTCTCGCCAGCGAGAACGCGAGCCGCCTCGCGGCAATGGAGCGCGCCGACAAGAACATCGACGACCTGCTGGAAGAGCTGCACGACACATTCAACCGCCTGCGCCAAAGCAGCATCGATGAGGAGCTGTTCGACGTGGTCTCCGGCTTCGAAGCGCTGTCGAAGGACAGCGGTCGCTCAAGTCGTTCATCTTGAACGGCATTCCCGGTCACTTTGAAGTTGTCGACACCCGCTTTGATCCGTGGGCTACACCCATGACCGGCCAGCGGGGTACGCTGGCGGGCTCAATCTTGCAGCACCAGAAGCATGACCCACGGACAACAGGTGACGGCAGCGAAAAAGCAGCTCCTTCAGCGCCGCGCGCTGCTTTCACGCTCGCGCGCCGCCAATAACGCAGATGCAGTTGCCCTCGGCGCCGAGAAGAGGCTTGAAGAGCTCGCTGAGAATGACGAGATCTCCGACGTGCTCGTGCTTCTCTCGGAACGGGAGAGCATCGAGCTGGAGGAGATCAACGCGGCCCTCAAGAGGCTTTCCCTTGACACCTGGGGGCACTGCGAAAAGTGTCGGGCGGTGATCGACAGCGACCGGCTGACTGCTCTCCCCGAGGCGCGAACCTGTATCACCTGCGCCTCACGCCCTCTCGCAAAGCTTGAAAACGCCCATGAATGAGGGCGCTCCAGAAGAGGAAAGGAAGGCCGATGGTCGCCTCTATCTAGAACTGGCCCGTGGCGGTGGCACGCTCATTCGCGACAACGTGCCCTCAACGGACCATCCACTCCGAGAGCGACTCCGAAGCCGCAGGCAACTCCCTTCGCGATGATATCGTTCGCGCCGGTCGCCACACCCCAAGATCGGCCGTCGCGTGTCGCCGAGGTTGAGACAAGGCCGATCGAACGTTGGGAGAACGAGGGCGGAGAAGTTCGTAGGTTGACCCTTCGACCAACCTACTTCCATGAGCCGCCATCACCCCAGCCTCTACGCCTTGCTACACGAGTTTTACCGTCAGGACCCGGCGGCTTTAGATGCTGCGGAACCGTCTCAGCCTTAGCTATGCCGGAGGTTGGGTTCAGCGCAACCAAAGTGCCGCGCCCACCCAAAAGAGCCCGATGACCATCGCCGTCCAGACCAAGTCGCCACCCACCCCCCATGACTGGTGATCAAATGTGGTGGAAGGATTCACCGCAGCGGCTCGACGCCTCTGGATGTATCTCGGATAGGGCGGACCCCATCCTCGGTACCCCCAGCCGTAACCAAGCGGTGGCACCAGTGCGAAAAACATAAACATTATCCACAGCAACCACCATGACCCCATCATTGGACTCGTCTCTTTCGCCTACGTAGCCGCACCCGGTGGGCCGTATTCGTGGTCAGATACATTGTTCACTTCGCGCGTTTGTCGCCATGGCTGGGCCCTCGAGTTACCCGGGGTAACGTTCCGATGGTCTGACCGGTGCGTTGACCGATGGAATCCCTGCCGGAAGGTCGCTCCCACTCCAGTACACCGGGCGTCCGTAGTAGTCGTACAGACGTGCCTCATACTCGCGGTTGACCGCAGCGTTCGGATTCCATTCGGGGCTCTTCTTGATCGCCTCCCGGGACATGTCGACGTAGACCTTGCGCTCCTCCCAACTGATGCCGCTTGCCCAGTGGGGAGCAACTAGAACCCTCTTGCCAAACCACCAATTGCTGGTGTCGATTACCAGGTAACGGACCTGCCAACTCTCATCGTCGACGATGAAGTCTTCGACATGTCCAACGGCGTCGTCACTGCCCTGAACATGGTATCCGCGGACCTCGCTGGCGCTCCGCAGATGAACGTCGCCGGTCGCTTCGACCCGCTCGCCGGGTGCATCGTCCCACCTTCCGGCGGCAAGCAATCCCGGGTACTCGCCCATGCCCCAAATTCCGGAGTAGCCCCAGTAGTACGGGTACCCATAGTAGCGGTAGTAGTCCCTCTCGTGCTGTCGGGAGACGGGCTTGTCCGCGTCCACGCTGGGACTTCTTCGGACCTTGTCCCGGGTCAACGCCACATGAATCCGACGGGGCGCCCAGTCGACCTGTCCGAAAGAGATCGGCGAGACGAGCACATCTCGCCCGTCGAAGAATCCATCCGTTTTGGCGACCAGATACCGAATCGTCCAGCGTTCATCGTCCAACAGAAAATTCGCCACGGTTCCGATGTCACCATCGGTGGCGCTCACGGTATATCGCTCAAGACTTTTCAGGCTTCTCAACATAGGGTTCTCCTCACTTCAGGTCGTTGATGCTGTAGCCACAAAGAGGCTGCATTCGACGTGCCGCGCATCGCGCCCGTAGTGACAGGGCGCGACTCGCGGCCCTGCTCCCCGCTCGATCCATCCACACTGACCGGGGTGATGCATTCACTGTGAAGGAGTTGTTCAAGTCGAGGGATGCACTTCGTCCGAGGGACGACAGGGCTGCTCCCACTCCAACACAATGGCCCGATCGGTGCAGTTAGCTACGGCGTCTCGAAGGCGTCAGAATCGTCGCCGCACGAGTAGCGTTCCATCAGCGCGTTCAAAGTGTCCGGCGGGCGAAGAAGGCTTCCACACCGGCTGGTTCCTCGAGTCGCTCGCCAAGCAGACCCTGGTGATCTTGGTGATTCGCACCCAGATGAACCCCATGCGAAATCGTCCTTCCTGGCCATTGGCTCTCACCGTCCTCCTGACTGTACGCTCTCGCCTCCTCAGCTGGGGCGCGACATCCGAGGAGGTCCAGTCACCGTTCCCAGGCGCAGAGATCGTTCCGAGCGGAGAGCGCTGTGCGACCATGGCGATCACGCTCAATGCTCCGCCTTCCGAAGTTTGGCCCTGGCTCATACAGATGGGCTGCGACCGAGCCGGCTGGTACAGCTGGGACCGGTTGGACAACGCTGGCAGGTCGAGTGCCCAGCGCATCCACGAAGAGTGGCAGTTTCTCTCCCTGGGTCAGAAATTGAAGTCGGCACCCAAGGGCGATTTCTGGTTCGAGGTCGCGGCGCTCGAACCCGAGCGCTTTCTCGGGCTCGCGCGGCCTTTACGCTGCGCGGACGTCAGTACCTGACCTTGGAACCCCGACCCCCAGCCTTCATGGACACGCTCTGGGCGTTCTCGCTGCAGCGGTTGGAAGGAGAGCGCACCCGGCTGGTGGTGAGCGGTTATGCAGCCAGCCGTCCGCGCCTGCTCGCTCAGCTCGCGAACCTCGTGTTCGGGGAGCCCGCACACTGGATCATGCAGATGCGTCAGCTCTCCAACCTCAAGCGACGAGTCGAACTTCGTCCGGCGCATCTTGTGCAGAGGGCAGTTGCTTCCCCCTAGGAGAGCACATGAACCCTGCACCCCAGCTTCGCCTTCGCGACAGTATCGTCGAGCTCCTTTCCGACGCCGAAACCGCTCAACTCAGCAACGCAGAGTCAGCCACCCATCTCACGGAAGGCGACGAGTTCATCGATCTCGCCAAGCCGGAAGATGGCGTGCTCCGAGCACATGGAGAGCTGATCCGAATGGAGAACGTCCTCCCACGGACGGCTGTTCAGAAGGAAACGTGGAAAACCATCACCAAGCTCCTAAGCAGCGCACTGAGTGGGGCTCCGAAACACACAGGGCACTGACGCGTCGTCTCATATTCCATTCGAAAGTACCGGCGGCCGAAAGCGTTCTTCGGTCACCGGTACGCGCACCAACGCATTCAACTCCGCCAAATCGACAAGCAGCAGCTCACTCTCCGCCCTTGCAGTGAGCGCGACCGAACGCGCGGCTGTCACCCCGGCGCCATCACCCGCCGACAAGACGACATCACCTAGAATCACTTCTCCGGCGACCAACTGCACCCACGCCTTCCGCCCCGGCAGCAACTCGTGAACCACGTGCTGGCCCGGGCTGAGCACCGCCGAGTAAATTGCTGCGTCCTGATTAACGCGAAGGGATGCGGCGCGTCCGTCCGTCGAAGCAATCGTGCAAAGCAGCCCCTGCCGCTCCGCGAGCGTAAAGCGTCGCTGCTCAGCCTCACACCCGGCTTTGACTCTCTCGCTCCGAGAAGTCAGCCCTATCTCAAAGACGTGCGTCCAGTCATTCTCAAGTGCGTTCCTCTCACGATAGCGGATCCGACACTCTGCGGTCATCCGTCGAAACTCACCCGCGTGAATGACGCCGGAGCTGCCCTTCGAGTCCTCGAAGGCAATCGCCCCCTCCAGAACGTAGGTAACGACCTCAGCTTCCCGCTCTTCGCTGGACACGCCGGTCGTTGAACGGGGCGCGAAGCGAGACTCGTTCAGAATGACGAGGACTCCAAAGGCATCCACGTCCGGTGCGGAGCCCCCTTTCTCGAAAAAGGTCCTCCATACCTCATGACCAGGTCGCACCACGTGGCCACGCTCATCGGATCGTCGCAGCACTATCATCCTACTCCCCCAACCAACTTGCGGTGTGTGGCAGGCCGCCCGCCGAGTGACCACTATCCGGTGAAGCACTCGAGGCGGGTAGCCTTCGTCCCAAGAGGAGGGAGCAGGTTCTGTGCCGTGCCTCTACCCCGGAGAACCGCTCATAAGCGTATAGATGGCGCCGGCAACCCCCTTCGCTCATTCGAAACGGAGTAGTGCTTAGTCACTTTGAAGGAGCTGTAAATGCGAGCGACCGACCTCAATCACGAAGAGCTCCTGGAACTGGACGACGTCGGTGGCGTGATTCGCTTCGCCGGACAACGCGCGCTTCTTCTTGACGCGGTAGCAATGGGACTCCTTCGGAAGTACCTCGTCGACAACTTCGGCCTCACAGCGGCCCGGGCCGTCCTGACTCAGTTCGGCTTTGCTCACGGCTGGCGCATGGCAGAAGCCATGCAAACGAACTTCAAGTGGGAAAGCGCCGACGACTGGCGTCTCGCGGGTATTCGCATCCACACGCTCGGCGGACTCTTTCGTGTCGAGGAAGGGTCCACCGACCCCACCTCCACCAAGGGCTCTACAGTCATCGCCTCTTACGAGGCCGAGCAACACCTGCTGCACTTCGGTCGTGCCGACGCCCCGATTGTTGCGGAGCACGGTGGATGATGGGTTTTCGGTCCGGCTGGTTGAGGGCCATCATTGGGCGTGAGTTGGGGCTTCCACGGTCAATGATGGCGATTCCCTTAGTGGGCTAGAATTCTACGCCGGACTTGCTGATCGCGGACGTTCGCCGAAGCT
>JBGTHI010000020.1:0-3128 GCA_041746295.1 Myxococcaceae bacterium | reverse complement strand
AGCGCCGCAGTCACCTCGATCTGCGGGCGGCGCAGGAATGAGCCCGGCACCTCCTGCGTGGAGAGGATCACCGCGTCGGGACCGAGCGCTGCCTTCACCGAGGCGAGCGCGCTGCGGGCATCGCGCGCCTTGAAGGTGCGGACCGTCGCGTCGACGTTGGGTTCGGCATTGCTCGAGGGTTCGGCTTTCATCGGCTACCTCGCTGGGGCCGCGGGAAGCGCGGACAGGAGACCTACGGGTTCAATCGCCGTGCCCGGCATCAACTCGCGGGCGCTGATCACGCAAACATCGGGAATGAAGCGGCTTGCGAAGTCGAAGAGCGGCCGGCGCAGATCCGGCGGCGCCACAACGACGGCGGGACGGCCGGAGGCGGCGAGGGCCGAGGCGTTGCTCTCGAGTGATTCGATAAGCTTGCGAGCCACCGTCAACTCCAAGGCGATCGCCGCTTCGCCGTCGCTGCTGCCAAGGCTCTGACGGAGGGTGTCCTCGGTGGGCCGCTCTAGCGTCAACGCATGGACGATGCCCCGGCTGTCGGCCACCTTGGCGGTGATCTGACGCGAGAGACGGCGCCGAGCCTGCTCCACCAGGAAGGCGGTGTCCTTGCTCCGAGGTGCGGCATCGGCAACCGACTCCAGAATCATGCGGAGATCTCGCACCGACACCCCTTCGCGCAGCAGCCCGCGGAGGACCTTGGCCAGCTCGCCCAAGGAGACCGCGCCCGGAACGCAGTCTTCCACCAGCTTGGGCGCCTCCTTGGAGACGGTGCCTAGCAGCTCTTGGACCTCCTGGCGTCCCACCAGCTCGTGGGCGTTCTTTCGCAGCAGCTCCGACAGGTGGGTGGTCATCACCGACGCCGGGTCCACGACCGTCAGGCCACCGGCCTCGGCGCGGGCGCGCTGTTCGGCGGTGATCCAGACCGCGGGAAGACCGAACGCCGGCTCCAGACCCGACAGCCCCTCGATACCTGGGATCCCACCGGCCGGGTCCAGCGTCATCAGGCGGTCGGCGTACGCGAGCCCCTTCCCCACTTCGGCTCCGCGGAGCTTCACGCGGTACTCGTTCGGCTCCAGTCGGAGGTTGTCGCGAAGATGGACCGACGGCAGCACCACGCCCATGTCGGCGGCCAGCTGCTTGCGGAGCGCGGTCACCCGGCCGGGGAGCTCGCCGCCCTTGGTTAAGTCAATAAGCGGCAGCAACCCAAAGCCGACCTCCAGCTCCAGCGGATCGACCGCCAGCACGTCCTGGATCCGCTCCGGTTGGTTGGATTTGGCTGCCGCCTCCTGCTTCTGCGCGACAGTGGCCGGGCTGAGCGCCCTCTTTTCGGCGCGGTTCGCCAGCATCCAAGCCGCGGCCGCCAGACCTCCAAAGGGGATGAGTGGTAGCCCCGGGATCAACGCCAGCAGCCCCAGCACTCCGGCGGTATACTTGAGGACGCGGGGACGGCCGAACACCTGAGCGCCCACCTGGGTTCCCAGGTCCGCGCCCGCGGCGCGGGTGACCACGATACCAGCGGCGGTGGAGACCAGCAGAGCAGGAAGCTGGGTGATCAAACCGTCGCCGACGGTCAGGATGGTGTAGGTCTCCGCGGCGGCGGTGATCGAAAGATGATCTCGCAGCAGGCCAGTGAGCAGGCCGCCCACGATGTTGATAGCGGTGATCGCCAGGCCTGCCACCGCATCGCCGCGGACAAACTTGCTGGCACCGTCCATCGCTCCAAAA
Organism: Myxococcaceae bacterium; assembly: GCA_041746295.1. Lineage (GTDB taxonomy): Bacteria > Myxococcota > Myxococcia > Myxococcales > Myxococcaceae > JBGTHI01. Next base: position 1,409 of record JBGTHI010000020.1, on the reverse strand, counting down.
AACTCGGTCTCCCGCTCGAGCTCGCCGCGGCGGGCGCGCGCCTCGCGGTCGTCGATGATCCCGGCCGCCAGGTCCGCGTCGATCGACATCTGCTTGCCGGGCAAGGCATCCAAGGTGAATCGGGCGGCGACTTCTGAGACGCGTCCGGAGCCCTTGGTGATGACCGCGAAGTTGACCACCAGCAGGATCATAAAGACGACCGCACCGACGATCAGGCTGCCGCCGACTGCAAAGCGGCCAAAGGTCTCGATGACGTGGCCGACCGCACCCTCCCCCTCACCACCCTTGAGGAGGATGAGCCGAGTCGTCGCAACGTTGAGGCTCAAGCGGAAGAGCGTGCTGATCAGCAGCAGCGAGGGGAAAACCGAGAAGTCGACCGCGCGGGCCAGTCCCAGGGCCACGAACAGGGTAAGCACCGACAGCGCGACGTTGAACGCCAGCAGCACGTCCAACATCATCGGCGGAAGCGGAATGATCAGGATGCCGAGCATCGCGAGCACCGCACCCGCGAGAAACGCCTCCGGGGGAATCCCCTTGGATTGCGGCTCAACCGTCATTGCTGAGCCTCATGGCCCGCGCGGGGTCCACCAGCGGCGCCCTGAGCCGATCGCCCGGTCAGTTGGTAGACGAAGGCCAGCACCGCGGCGACGGCGCGGTAGGTCTCCGCCGGAACCTGGCGGCCCACCTTGACCTTCTTATAGAGCAGCCGCGCCAACGCAATGTCCTGAACGATGGCAATGCCATTCTGTCGAGCGAGATCCCGCATCATCTCGGCGAGGGCGCCCTTTCCCTTTGCCATCACCCGAGGGGCGCGGGCCTCGTCCTTCCGGTAGCGGATGGCGATCGCGATGTGGGTCGGGTTGACCAGGAGCAGATCGGCGCGCGGCACCTCCACCGACGCACGTCCCTTCGACAGCTCGCGGTGCTTCCGGCGGCGGCGCGAGCGGACGAGCGGATCGCCCTCGTCCTCCCTGTGCTCACGTTTTGCCTCATCCTTCGTCATTTTCATGTTTTCGCGGAAGCGAAGATGGGTCAGTGCAAAGTCGAGACCCGCGAAGACGGCGAGCAGTGCCAGCGCGTTGACGGCCAGCCGTTTCAGGGCGACCGAGGTGAACTGCAGCTGCTCCGACGGTCCGGTGCCGAGCAGCTTAGGAAGCGTCATGAACTCGTCGCCCAAGGTGGAATAAGCCACTGCGGCCAGCGCCCCCACCTTCACCAGCGAGACACCTAGATCGATCCAGAACTCCTTCTTCAACCACCGCTTCAGCGGCGAGCCTTCGATCAGGCGCGAGAGATCCGGCGCGGCCAGGTTGGCCCACATTCCGCCGCGAGTCTGAGCCACGGTGGCGATCGACGCGGCGATGGCCGCGCAGGCGCAGACCGCCAGCACCGCAACCAGGGGCCGGCCC
>JBGTHI010000019.1:0-7992 GCA_041746295.1 Myxococcaceae bacterium | reverse complement strand
TCACGCGAGTCGAGGATGTGGGTGATGGCGCGCGAATATGCCCGGGTAGTCGGCCACGGGGTCATCACCTTGGCCGGCGAGGCGGCGAGGGAGCGGGGAAAGAACCTGATTGCGCTGACCGGTGCCGCAGGTGGGCTGCTGGTTTCGGCCTGGCCCCACCTGGAAGATGCCCTGCGGGGCCAACTGCAAGACAGGCGCTCGGCGCTGCCGTTGCGGGCCTACGTTCCGCCGCCCCAGCTGGGATCGCGACCGAACGCGCTCCAGCCCCACCGCAGCCAGCGCATCAGCGCGAAGGCCAACCACAGCGCCCAGAGCAACATCAGCCCCCGGTAGACCCCTAGCGGCGCGGACAGGATCCAGGGACGGGGGAGCTCGGGGCCGGACCGGTCCTCCAGCGCTATCTCCTTCCACCCCCAGCGCGGAAGCTCGGGTCCAGTCTGAATGGCTGCTTGTGGATCGGCATCCAGTGAGGCGGGACCATTTTCCATCGCCAGCTTCGGCGCCGCTTTCGCCTCGGCCAACCCCGCGCACAACAGCCACAACACGCCGCGAATGGTTCGACCCAAGTTCTGCTCCCCCGTCCGGTGGGCGGCATATGAGCGCCGCGCAATGGGCCAATAGATCGCTTCTGCGTCGGACGGAATTAACCTCGCGCGCCTGCAGCTCACTCGGCGCTTGAAGTAGGCAGCTGTCGGCGGGAGCAATTCCCACTCGCCCATTTGGCCACCAAGAGAGCGCTTTGGACGGTATTTTCCGTTGGTATTACAGCTATTTAATGCTGCTACCCACACCCACTTTGGAGGGGGCAACTTCAAGATTTCACTCAGGAACGAATTTTCCGATCCCGCTCAAGAAACCTTCCGGAAAGGCACTCGTATCTACCGCGTCGCATCCACGGGAGGTCAAACATGAGGCAGGCAAAGGTCGGTCTTTTCGTTCTCGGTGGTCTGATGGCGCTGACGGGTTGCAACGCGGGTGAAGTGGAAGGCGGTCAAGACGGAGTGAGTGAAGCGGGTCAGGAGCTCTCCAGCCCGATTTGCCCCAAGAACACGCCGGTGGCGCTGAAGCCGGCGGCCAACCAGACTCTCGCACTAAAGCTCGCTGCGACCGGTTTCCAGATCTACGACTGCAAGGCCAATGCGACCACCGGCGCATTTGCCTGGACCTTCCGCGCTCCCTCCGCCGAGCTGAAGGATCCCATCTATGGCAATAAAGTCGGCACGCACTACGCTGGTCCCACCTGGGAGGACAAGTGGGCGCACAGCACCGTGGTCGGCAAGGTGGCGGTCAATGTCCCTTCGCCCGTTCCGACCAAGGACATCCCCTGGCTGCTCCTGGACGGCGTCTCTCACGCCGCGCCGAAGGGCATCTTTTCGGAGATCACGACCATCCAACGGCTAAACACCAAGGGCGGCGTCGCGCCGACCACGGGCTGCAGCGCTGCGACCGCCGGAGCTGTCGCGAACATCCCGTACACCTCCGACTATTTCTTCTACCGGACCACCAGCTCGCGTACTGTCTACCAGTGCGGGGGGTAGCGCTCTCATGAGCTGAAGTCTCGAGCGAGGTGGCTCGGCTCCCTCGCTCGAGACCTATGACCAGCAACTCTCTCGATGAGGCGATGGCCCGTTACGCCAATGGCGATGACGAGGCCTTCGCCTTTTTGTACGACGGGCTCGCGCCCCGGCTTCTCCGGTATCTTCAGCGTCACACCCTGAATACCGCCCAGGCCAAGGATCACCTCCAGCAGACCCTGCTCCACATGCACCGAGCCCGCGGCAGCTTTCGCCGGGGAGCGGCGGTGGTTCCCTGGGCCTTCGCCATTGCGCGGCGATTGGTGCTCGATAGCGCCCGCCGAGGAAAGTTGGAGCCAACGCTCTCTCCCGATTCGCGGCCGGTGGAGGAGGAGCTCCACCACTCCGCCGACTCGGAGCTCGCGGCCAAGCAGCTCGCCGGAAAGATGCTGGACACCTTGGCCAGCCTACCCGAGAACCAGCGGGTGGCCTTTGAATTGGTACGCCAAGATGGGCTCAGCTTAACCGAGGCGGCGGCGGCGCTCGGCACCACGGTCACCGCGGTCAAGCTTCGGTTGCATCGCGCCTCGGTCGCGCTTAGAGCTACTGCTGGATCTCTGCACGACGGAGAGGCGGCATGATCAGCTCCACCTCATCCACAAGCTCCGAGGGAGCCCTCGATCAGCTCAAAGCATCGTTGCTGGCGGAGGTGCGCTTCATCCCCTCACCCACCCGGCGTGGCCACCGGCTTCGCGAGGCCGTGGTTCTCTTCGCGGTGCTGGCGATGTATCTGGCCTCCTATCTCGTGGTTGGCGGGTACCACGCCGCCAGCGATCGCCCCACCTCCTTCATGGTGGTCACCACAATGGGTTTCGTCCTCGCGACGTTCGCCGCGATCTGGGGGGTGTTTGGTGACCGCAAGTCGATGACCGGCCCGCCGCTGATCTGGATGGTGGCGGTGGTCGTTGGCGTTCCGCTGATGCAACTCGGCTGGGTCGTCCTGGGGAACGAGCTCTTCCCCCACTCTCACCGCGCCTGCACCGGGCGAGTGGGAAATGTCTGCCTGGACTTCTCGCTCACCCTGGGAAGCATGCCACTCTTGTTGCTGGCCGCCTGGAGGCGCCGCGCCAATGTGGTGCACCCCGGTTGGGCAGGCGCGACGCTTGGAACGGCGGTCGGAGCGGCGGTGGGGATCCTGATTCATCTCTCCTGCGAGTGCACGGGGCTGACGCACGTGCTGCGCGGCCACATCCTGCCGGTTGCGCTGCTGGCGATCTTCGGCGCGTTCGCGGGCGTTCGCATGCGGCACGTGAAGCGCCAGCGCTTCTAACGGCCCCTGCGACGGTCCCGCTGCCGGATCCGTTGGTGCGCGGCGGCAACGGCCCCTTCGCATCAACAGTTTGCCTGCGGCGGGCCGCGAACGAGAAACTCCTGGAGCCCCCGCACGTATCCCCAGCGTTACCCCTGTAGACTGACCTCGGACTACAGTTCGCACAGGTGAGAACGGTGGCCAGATGATCTCCTCGGAACAGTTGCTCGGCCAGCTGCGAGGCGAGCTCCTGGCCGAGACCAGGCAGCGGCCTTCCGCCACGCGCCTCAGCTACGCGCTCAAGCAAGGGCTGCTGGCCACGGCGGTGATTTTTTTCTACGGGATCGCCTACCTTGCTCTGGGCGGCATCCACCTGGATGGCGAGCGCCCCACCGGCTTCATGGTCCTCACCACCACTGGAATCGCCCTCTCGGCGGCTGCGGCCATCTGGGGTGTGATCGGGAATCGCAGCTCGATGAACGGGCCGCCACTGCCCGCGCTGATGGCCTTGGTCTTTGGCGTTCCGCTGCTTCAGCTGGGCTGGGTCATCTTGGGAAACGAGCTCTATCCCCACTCCCAGGTGGCCTGCGTCCGACGCGCCGGCAACGTTTGCTTGGATCTCTCCCTCACGCTCGGCAGCATTCCGCTCCTGCTCCTGGCAATGCTCCGACGGCACGCCAATGCCGCGCATCCCGCCTGGGCCGGTGCCGCGCTCGGAACCGCAATTGGGGCTTCGGTGGCTATCCTCCTCCACCTCGCCTGCGAGTGCACTGGTCTCACCCACGTGGTGCGCGGTCACTTCCTGCCGGTGGCGATTCTCGCTATCGCCGGAGCGTATGCGGGCAGCCGCCTGGCGCGATTCCGGAGCCGCGCCCATCCGGCCTAAGGACCCTTCCCTCTGATTGGCAAACTTGCCTTCCTGTTAAGCAGGCGATCAGGCGCAACTCAGTCCGCCGCGCCTAACGTTCAGAGCTGTACTGTTTCCAGGTCTTGGCGGCACCCGTCGGGATTCGCGACCGATCGCGCGGTTCGAAAGCTGTCAAACTCCCCGCGAGTCGAGCAAGCTTGAGCTCATTGGGCGCCTCAGGAGCGGTGCACGGCGCCCCATCCGGGGGAGGCATAGACGGTGGCAATTCAGCCGCGCGCGATTTCCGCCTTTCGCGCTGCTCGCCGGAGCAGTCGCGTGACGCGCATCTTTCGCTCGGTCCCTCCCTACCTCTTTGCACTGTTCGTCACCATCGCTGCATTGCTCCTGCAGTTCCTCGTCTCCCGGTATGTCGACTCTACCCCGTTTCTGGTCTTCTACGGGGCGGTCACTCTCTCTGCATGGCGGGGGGGATGGGGACCGGGACTACTGAGCACCGGCCTGTCGGCCGCCATGGCGAGCTACTTCTTCCTCGCCAGCTCAGAGCCGTGGCGGTTGGACCTGCACGCGGTTTTCTCACTCGCTCTCTTCGGGTCGGTCTCGACCGTGATCACCTGGTTGAACGTTCGAGAGCGAGCCTCCCGTAACGATGCCGAGCGGCAGAGACAGCACCTTCATCAGCACCTGATGCAGCTTCCCGCGATCATCATGATCCATCGGGGACCCGATCATCGCGTCGAGTTTCACAATCAGGCGACCGCGCGGCTTCTCGGCAACAGGGCTCTGTCGGGTCGCATGCTCCGCGCGGCGATTCCCGAGCTGAAAGGACAAGGATTTTTCGAGCTCCTGGATCATGTCTTTCGGACGGGCGAGCCCTTCGAGGTACTGGAAGCTCCGCTGCAGATTGCGAATGAGGAAGGGCTGCGCGCCGGCCACTTTGATCTCGTCCTGCAACCGCTTTCCGGCTCGGGCGGCAAGGTGGACGGAGTGATGGTGTTCGGGATCGAAGTGACCGAGCAGGTGCTGGCTCGCCGCCGGACCGAGGCGCTGGCCGCCGAGTTCGAAGCGGTGTTCCAGAGCATTCCGGACGCGGTCTACGTCGGGAACTCGGAAGGGATCCGCCGGGTCAATCATGCCGCCTTCGACATGCTGGGCTTTACCCATGCGGAAGATGTCCAGAAGGACGCGGCAACTCTCTGGGCGGAGATCGATACCCGGCGGGTGGGCAGCGGCAAGCCGATACCACCGGATGAACAGGCTTTCACCTACGCGCTGAACGGTCAGCCGTGGGTTCAGGATGTACTGATCCGCCACCCGAAGACGGGGGAAGAGCGGGTGATGCGCTCGGCCTGCGCTCCGGTCCGGATTGGAGATCAGGTGGTGGGCGCGGTGGCCATCAATACGGACGTCACCGAACGCCGCCGTGCCGAAGCAGAGCGGGTGCGGCTCTGCCAGGAAGCGGAGGAGGCGGTGCGGTTGCGCGATGAGTTCCTTTCCATTGCCAGCCACGAGCTGAAGACCCCTCTCACCCCGATGAGCCTCAAGCTCCAGTCGCTCGCGCGGGGCCTGGAGAGCGAGGACGCCTCTCCTCTTGCGACCCGGCTGGCGAAGGACGTCGCGGTGATGCGCCGGCAGGTGAAACGGCTGTCCGATCTGGTCAATGAGCTCCTGGACGTCTCCCGGATCACCACCGGTCAGATGAAGCTGCAAGTTGAGGAGCTGGACCTCTCCGCCCTGGTGCGGGAGGTCGCCAGCCGGCTCGAGCCGGAGGCGGAGCGCGCCGGCTGCAGCTTGCGCTTCGAGGCAGGGACGCCGGTGGTTGGACTGTGGGATGCGCTCCGCCTGGAGCAGGTGCTCTCCAACCTGATCTCCAATGCGATCAAGTACGGTCCCGGCAAGCCGATCCAACTCTCGGTTGGCCGAAACGGAAATCGGGCACGGCTCTCAGTGCGCGATGGTGGCATCGGTATCGCCCAGGAGGCGCAGCACCGGATCTTTCAGCGCTTCGAGCGCGCCGTTTCTGAACGGCACTATGGCGGGCTAGGGCTGGGCCTCTACGTCACCCAACAGATCGTCCAGGCGATGGGAGGAACCGTCACCGTGGAAAGCCAACCCGGGCTCGGGGCGACCTTCCACGTGGAGCTTCCCCTCGCGAGCTCGGAGGTACAGGTCGAAACCTCGAGCGACGAGCGATCGCTCGAGGCGCTGCGCACCCCCCTCGCAGAGGGGACGGCGAGCGGGCTGGCCGCGCGCTTCGCCTAAGGAGGCGTCCTAGCTTAGCTAACGGCGCAGTTCTTCCTTCCGCTCCGCTGCTGCCTCGGTGAACTCGTCGCAGGCCTCGCGCCAGGCGTGGTGGAAATCGGCGAAGACCTTCAACGCGTGCGTGTAGTCGGAGAGAAGTCGCAGCGTGACCTCGGTGTGCGGCTTCTTGGGAAATTCCCTGTAGACGCCGTAGGTGGACTTGGTCTCCGCCATCCTCTTCAGCGAATCCATCACGCGCACGAGGTCGGAGTAGGCCTCGCTGATCGCCTGCTGAGCGCCCTGGACCTCCTTTTCCGCCTGCTTCATCCGTTCTTCGCTCACCCGATCCTCCGAGCGGCTTTTCTAGCGCGCTTTGAGCGGAGTCGGCTACTGCGCCCAGTAGGTGGCGGCGGCAAGTGCGGCCAAAGCGAGCCATGCCAGCAACGGAGCGAAGCGCCTCAGCCGCGCACCCGAGAAAAACCGCTTTACCTCCGCCTCGGCCAGAGCCTGGGCCGCCATCTCCAGGCCGAGATCGCGAAGTGGCGCACGGAAAGAACCGCTCTCCTCGGTCTGGGTGGAGCGAAACTGCTTTGGACCGCTGCCCTCCCGCGCGCGCTGATGCTCTATGGCCACCTGCACCGCGCGCACCCGCTGCCCTACGGCCCTGGCGGTGCATGCAAAATCACCAGATGCAACGAAGGCCTCCAGAGCCTGAGCCAGTGCATGGGCGTCGGAGCAGCGCTGCTCGCGATCTGCCGCCATCGCCCAGAGAATGATCCGCTCCAGCTCGGAAGGAAAGCCCTTCACCAGCTCCGACGGCTTGGGGAAACGGGCCACGGAGGCCGCGGCGATCACCTCCACATCGGTCTGTCCGTTGTAAGGCTGCCGGCCAGTGGTGGCGAGGTAGAGGCAGACACCCGCGCCGAAGATGTCAACCCGGTGGTCGAGCTCCGCCGAGAGGTGAAACTGCTCCGGGGCCATGTACTTGAACTTGCCCTTCAGCGTGCCCGAGCGATTCGAGGCGAGCTGCCCCTTGGCCTGAACCACGCCGAAGTCGGCGAGCTTCGGGATGCCGTCCACCGACACCAGGATGTTGTGCGGGGTGACGTCGCGGTGGACCAAGTGAAGCGGCTGCCCCTCCCCGTCGAGCGCCGCGTGCGCGGCATGAAGCCCCTCGCAGACTCCGGCCATTACCTTGGAAGCGATCGCCAGCCACGGGCCTGCATAAGAGCCGGCCGCGGCTCGGATCAGATCTCCGAAGGTCAGACCCTGCACGTACTCCATCGCTATCAGCGGGATGCCGTCGATCTGGTCGATCTCGTAGGTATGGACCACGTTCGGATGGCTCAGGTTGGCCGCCACCCTCGCCTCATCCAGGAACATCTCCACGAACTCGGGATTGGAGAGATGGTTGGGAAGGATCCGCTTCACCACCACCAGCTTGCCGAAGCCTCCAATTCCGGACAGCCGGCACTTGAAGATCTCGGCCATCCCGCCAGCGCCGATCCGCTCCAGGGCGGTGTACTTCCCGAAGCGCAGCTCCGCTGCCGACGGCTCAGCAGGCAGAGACGGGAGGGCTAAACTGTTTCCGTCGCTCAACATTGTGCCCTCTCCCGCCAATCTGCTTCGGGATTGCCCGCCATTCGCTCACCCCCTTGGAAACTCGTGGAAGGCCCCCATCATTGAGCTGTCTGCGGCCCCCGTCGAAGGCGCGAGGGTGCGCGGGCTGAGCACACGGTGTCAGGCGCCGCCTGGTCCGTCGCGTAGCAACAAAAGAGTGCAGCCGGAGCGGTCGCTACCGCTGCATCCTTGAGGTGGGGTGAACCGGCTGGTACAGGCGCAATGAGAGCTGGCTCTCCTCGTCAAAGGTCACGGTCAGGGTCCGGGATTCGGTGACGTGATCCTTCCGTCGGAGCTCCACCCGGTAGGTGCCTTCCGGGAGCGTCCGCTTGATGATCGGCGTCTGCCCCCAAGGCTTGCCGTCGACGAAGACCATCGCGAACGGCTCAGAGACGATCGACACCATCCCGGTTCGCTCGGCGGCGACCGGCGGCGGCTGGAGC
>JBGTHI010000018.1:0-3844 GCA_041746295.1 Myxococcaceae bacterium | reverse complement strand
TACGCAATTGGCGAGGTGGCGCACACGGGGCTGCACGGAGCGAACCGGCTCGCCTCCAACTCGCTGCTGGAAGGATTGGTCTTTGGGCACCGGGCTGCGCGGGCCGCGGCCGCCGACCTCACCTCCGCGCCTGCACTCCCTAGCGAAGGGGGTGGACCTCTCGAATGGGACCCGGGCTCTGCCACTGACTCCGATGAAAGCGTGGTGGTGAGCCACAACTGGGACGAGATCCGCCGGCTGATGTGGAACTACGTCGGCATCGTGCGGAGCGACAAGCGGCTGATGAGAGCGCACCGCCGGCTCGATCTCCTGAGAGAGGAGATACGGGAGTACTACTGGCGCTTCAAAGTGACCCGCGACGTGATCGAGCTCCGCAACATCGCCGACGTGGCCCACCTGATTGTGGAGTGCGCCAGCAGGCGCCGCGAGAGCCGAGGGCTCCACTACACCCTCGACTATCCCAACCGGGATGACCACCGCTGGGCCAAAGACACGGTGCTGGGCTCGGTGCCGTGACCGGAGCGCCACAACCGAGCAGCCCGGCTCCGAGCCCGGGCGCCCCGGTCAGGAAGCGGCTGCCGCCGGTCTGCTTGCTGCTGATGATTGGATCGGTGGGTCTCTATCTCTTCCAAACGGCGATGCGCCGCGAGGACGTCGCGGATTGGCTTGCGCTCTACGGCCCCTGGACACTCCGGGAACCTTGGCGGGTTCTGACCTACGTCTTCGTGCACGCTGGACCGGTGCACCTCCTCTTCAACATGATGGGAATCTACAACTTAGGGGTCCCGCTGGAGGGCTCGATGGGTTCGCTCCGCTTCAGCCTGATCTCGCTCATCTCCTGCATCGGCGCTGCGGCTTTCGCGCTGCTCTTCAACTTTGATCAAGGCACTGTCGGGGTCTCGGGGGTGATCCTGGGATGGTTGTCGGCGGCGCTGTTCCTGGTGAGCCGTGAGGGTCGTAACTCCCTGCTTCTGGGACTGGCCCAGGTGGCGATCATCAGCCTGCTGCCGCACGTGAGTTGGGCGGCCCATCTGGGCGGCGCGCTGTTTGGAATGCCCTTGGGCCTGGCGATCCGCAGCGGCCGCTCCGCCTTCTCCATCGCCGCGCCTGCCACCCTCTTCGCGGCGGCGGTCCTGGCGACCGTCGCTGCGGGAAGGGTGTTCGGCAAGCTGTGATCACGAGCGAACGGGAAGTCGCCCCGCCTTGGCGCAGGCGGGCCACCTTCCAAGCCGCCCGAAAGCTGTTCGGAGCGCACTGACCGAAAGCTGGCATTCCTCGGGAAGTACCCCCCTTGGCGACAGGTTGGCAGGTGCGCTAAGGCCCAGTCGATGGCACTGCCTCCGATGACCGAGGAACAGAAGGCGCTCCTGGCCAAGATTGGCCTGACGCCCGAGCAGTTCGAAGAACGGGTCATCAAGATGCAGGAGGCCAAGCTCGGCCCCGCGCTCGAAGTCTTGAGAAAGGCGCAGGCGGCGCTCCGACCTGACCCGCGCGAGCAGGCCAGGCCCCAAGTGCAAATCGAGAGCGTGCTGTTCGACTCCGCTCACTTCGGCAAGAAGAGATAGCCTCGCGGCCGCCGCGGCAAAGAGCTACTTAGGTCCCGCCTCTGGGAACTCTACCCGCGCAATCGCGAAAAGGATTTCCGAGAGCAGGCAGTAGGTGGGGTATCCCAACCCCTTTGCCGTCGGAGGGAGGGGCCGGCTAAAGGGGTCTACATGCCCTTGCCGATCGCCTCGGTCGTAACCGGAGCCCCTTCCCCGGTGGAGCGGGTCAGAGAGCAGATCGCCGCCAATGTTCTTGGAGCCTTGGGACAGCTCAAGGCTCAGTGCGGGGAGGCCCTCGGGGAGAGTAAGCCCCTGAAGAAGTCGAGGCAGTTCCCTGGCGGAGTCGACGTATGTGCGACTCTCGAGCGGATCCACCCTGGCATGGCCTTTGACTGGGAGGCCCAGTGGATGGCCGATGCCCTAGACCAGCCCCCCTTGGAGGCCCACCGCGGGTACCGGCTGCGGCTTCCCCCCGGAGCACACGCCCAGCTTCGGCAGGATCTGGAAGACGTCCAAGCGCGGCTTCGGACCCAACGATGGGAGCTGCAGGAAGCGCCGTGGGGCTACTGCTTGGCGGAAGTGGCCAAGCTCAACCCACAACTGCCAATAGGACTGCTGACCGAAGAGGAGGTCAGGGCGATGAACGACCTCGTTAAGTCGGCGGCGATCGAGCTGAACAGGCAATGGCAGCAACTGTGCGCCGAGACCCTGTTGCGTATGGACGAGACGTCGGACGGAATTGTCCTGCATGCCCCTGAGCTCCTCGCGAGCATCGAGGAAGCCTCCACCTTGCTCTTTGGCGTGGTGGCACACACGCCCATCCCGAATGAGGCTGGAGAGAGTCGTCCCCGTCCGATGACCCACCTGGGGGGACTGCTGGTCCCACTCGGGGCCACGCGCTCGCGCCAGGAGCTTGAGAGAGCGATCGCCCGGAACCGACCGGCGCAAGCCCGGGCACGCCTTCAAGGCTTCATGGATGGCTTCGGACGGGGCACCGGGGCGCTGCGCTTCGACTGGTACGAGGGCCCGCGGGAAGAGCTCAACCAGCCCGCCGTGCTAGTCCGGCGGGCCGAGCAGCTCCTCGACATACCCCAGCGTCGAGAGCCCTACCTCGCCCTTCGCTATGCGATGCGCGCCACCGTCTTGACCCGGTTTGGAAACCCGGACAGCCTGCGGACGATGTCCCGCAGCCTCGCCATGCTGGGCCAACACGAGGTCGCCGCCGTCGCACTGAGGCTGGAGCACCACCTCCGGACTCTTCGGGGGGAAAACCTGTCCCCGTTGGAAGAGTTCATCGGACCCGCCCTCTTCAATGGAGCGACGCAGACGATGCGGCAGTTCCGCTTCCTCTACCGACGTGACTTGCGCAATGTGACCCCGATCCCTGCGGACTATCGGGGTGATCCCAACGATCCCGCCGCGCTGACCGCATGGGTCTGGGCGGTGACAGAACCACTTCTATCCTCCCGCACCCTCAACGATGAGCAGCGCGAAAGACTGGAAACGGCGGCTGAGATCGCTCTGCACGCAGCTCAAATGAATTGTCTGCGCAACGTCGACTCGCTCATCTTGGTACACACCCTCTACCTGCGACGGGAGGAGGTGGAGCCCAGACAGCATCACGCGACCGTGGCCGTAGAGGCCGGTGCACGGATCCGGGCGCTACAGGCCGTTTCGAGGGGGCAACGTGTTCCGGATCTCCGTCGATCGCGGCGCCCCCAGGACCTCCTCCGCCAACCGTCCTAGCGGGCTGGATAGGTCAGGTCAGCCCGGCCGATGTTGGAGGCGATTCGAAGGGTCATCGGCTGCCCGTCCTTCACCGAGGCCGGAAAGCGGAACCGATAGGCCACCCAGAAAGCCCCCATCGTCGGATAGAGCGCCCTCAGGTTGAGATCCGCCCGTCCCAGCCGCTGGAGCGACTCCGGCTTCACCTCTCCCGCCGGCGTCTCTAAGACGACCCGCCAGATGCTGTTGTGCCGGCCGAAGTCGTCGAAGCGCAGGTCGTTCATGTGCACGCCCACGATGAAGTCGTCGTACTTCTCCCGCTCGGCGCGCTCGCCTTGCAGTCGGCTCTGCACCTCTTCCGGCGGGATCTTCTGAAAGGCCGCGATCCGCCGGAGCCGAGCCTCGCGAAAGGCGCTGCTCAGGAAGGTGGAGGAGACGAACATCCGGGTGTCGAACAGCGCGTAGACCTGACGCTGAACGGTCTCCTTCTCAAAGGCCGCACGATAGGCCGCCTCTTGCGCGCCATCGGCCAACTTGGGCGGCGGATCTCCCGCCATCGGAGGCGTTACGCAGCC
>JBGTHI010000017.1:0-2277 GCA_041746295.1 Myxococcaceae bacterium | reverse complement strand
TCGGCTGGGTACCAGCATCGGGTTTCGGTACTGCGGGGGCGGCCGCAGGGTTCGGGATCGACGGTGGCTTCGGAGTCACCCCCGCATCCCGCGAGCCGCCATCGGACGGTCCGATCGGCGCCAGGGGGGCGATGGCGGACTCCGTCGAAATCCGCGGCTCACTCTCGTTCGGGCCACACGCCAAGACCAGATACAGCAGACCCAACCACTTCGCTTTCATGTCCTGTTTCTCCCAGCGCCTTCTAAACCCAAGGTGCCCCCCTCCGTAAAGCCCCTGAAACCGTTTCCTGCGGGATGAGGTAGACAAGCTCTAGCCCACCGCCAGGGGTGCAGCTCAAGCCTCGGCGTGAGCGTCGATGGCCGCCTGGGTCAGGGGACCGATCAGCCTAAGGCGCCTGACCAGGTCGATGATTGAGAGCTGACCGTATCTGATCCAGCCCGCGGCGAGCCTGTCGAACTCCTGCCGATGAGTCCCGAGCGCTTGCACCACGCTCGCCAACGTCGCCGTCGGGATGCGATCGAGCGCGTTCGCCATCAACAGCTCGCGCAGCGACAGCAGCACATGGCCGGCGTGGAAGCGTTCGCCAGCGGCCTTCAGGAGTACCTGAAAAGGCGGGTCGGCGGCGTTGCGCGCGATCAGACCAATCACCGCCCGCCACCCGTCTTCGCCACCGCGCTGGGCAACGCGGTGCAGGGTCTCGTCGATCTCAGGGGAGTTCAGGGTCGAATGAGACAGCACCTCGACTGCGTAACGAAGGTAATTTCTGATGTATTCGCCGCTGTTCGCCGGAGGCCGCTTGAGCAGCTCGATTGACGCGGCGACCAGCGCGGGATCGTCACAGTCCCTCTGTCTGTAGTAGCTCCCCATCGATTCGAACGCGCTCGCGTCTTCGAAGCGGAGGAGCACGGCATCGCGCAGCAGCTCTCTTCGGGCTTCGGCTTCGAAGCTCGCGATCTCCTCTTCGCTGGGTAGGCGCGCGGTGGTGAGATCCGGTTCGATGCCTAACGTCACGGCCCGCATCACCAACCAGTTGATCTCACGCTGGGGCCACCTCTCTAAACGCGCGATCAGCTCGCCGCGCAGATCGGGTTCGATCCGGGCAAACACGTCCAGGAATCCATCGCGGAGACGGGGGATCATCGATGCGCGGATCTCGCCGTTCTCGGTCTTGGGCAAATAGCCTAAGCCGTCCCGCAGGATCAGCTCCAACGCGTGGTCAACGCGAGCGGGCAAGCCTTCCACCTCGGCGGGGGGGAGCCCGCCGAGCTCGCGCCACAAGGGATCGATGATGCTCGCCGCGGTCGCTCTAAGGGTGCGATCGACGTACGTTATCGGATTATTGACGAACGAGCCCTCCTGACGCCCGACACTGGTGCGCATGTCGGCGATGATCTCGTCCGCTTGTGGTCGGCGCAAACCGTCGATCCGGTCGAGAAACCTGTCGACAAGCCGGGGGTCCACAGCAGCGAGCAGGTCGACGACTCCGGTGCGGGTGACGTCCGGAGGGACACCCTGCGCTTCCAAGAAGTCGTCGATCCGGGTTCGAAGGGTGGCAGGGTCTGGGCCTTGGGGAGATGGGTCCGCCGCCTGACTGGGTGCCGTCCCTGTCGAACCACGTCCGCGTCGACGGGGGGCTCCACATATTGTCCACCCCAAGGTGACCTTTCATGCAGACCTCTTAAGGAGAAGGCGACGTCAAGCCACCCAAATCCGTCCTCTCTTACCCTTGCGAGCTAACCTCAACCAACCGAACCGCCGGATGCGGACCCGCACGTCCGGTGGTGTGGGAGGGGAGCTGAAGGGTTAACCTTCAGCCCCCTATCCCGATTGAGAGCGGAGGGAATCGAACCCACAACCTATGGATTAAGAGTCCATTGCTCTGCCAATTGAGCTACGCTCCCGTACTGCTTGGCAAGCGCGCGGCTTGTAACGGCCCAGCGCTATACTGTCAATCGACTACCGTCCCCAAACTGCGCGCCCGGAGGGATTCGAACCCCCGGCCCTCGGATTCGAAGTCCGATGCTCTATCCAGCTGAGCTACGGGCGCTCCCGACGTTCATCAGAATGGGCGACCAACCGGGCTTGAACCGGTAACCCCCGGAGCCACAGTCCGGTGCTCTGCCAGTTGAGCTATGATCGCCGTGCGAAAGGCGACCTTGGGTTACCGGAAAAGACCGACCGGTTCAAGGGTGGCGATCTCCATCGCTTGGAACGTGGGCGCCGCCGCAGCAGCGCCGCGAGTACGAGGGTCAGCCACGGCGCGGTGGCGAGGCCAC
>JBGTHI010000016.1:0-2418 GCA_041746295.1 Myxococcaceae bacterium | reverse complement strand
TACCAGGAGTGGATCTGTTGGACCGAGATCGCCCCGCCGGAGCGGATCGCGTTGCTGCACGGTGAGTCCCGCGGCGACCCGAAAGCCTTCGAATCGGTCCTCACGTTCGCGCGCGACGGCGCGGCGACACGGATCGAGATGCGCACGGTGTTCCCCACCAAGGAGCTGCGCGACGAGGCGGTCGAGAAGTACCACGCGATCGAGGGTGGTCAGCAGACCCTGAGCAACCTGGCTGCCTTCGTCACCGAGATCGCTCGGTTGGGGGTTGAGGACTGATGGCTGGAAAGGTGTTCTTCAGCGTGTCGATGTCTTTATGCGCTCAAGTCTCATTACGTAGCGGTTTGGGGACGGGTATCACGTTCAAAAGCCAGCGTAAGCGAGGCGACCACAATCCAAAGGAGGCCCACCACACCTCCGAGGCCGGGAGCTCCGAGAACCGCGATCAGTATCACGATCACGAACAGGACCACGCTTAACCGTGCGAGCCATCGTTGGACGGCACCGTGTCTGAATCCGGCGATAGCAGAGCCAAGCAGAATCGCAGCGAACCCAGGAGCTAGCAAGGAGGCGGAGTTCCAGCCCCAGAGGTGAATCGTCTTGGCGACCTGGTTATCACCGACATAGTTCTCGATCTCGCTGGCTGCGTAACCGAACCCACTCTCGACCAGCAGAAGAGCCACGAGAACAAAACCACCACCGAGTACGAGGGCCGACGCCCATCCCGAAGTCCTTTCCGCTTTGCGAAGATGGCTGTACAGGTAGCTCATGAAACACAACATCAGAAAAGCCCCGAGAAGCGTGAGCTGCGCGCCCAGGCGAGCCCGGTCGCGGTTTACGACCAGAGCCTGGGCAATCAGACTCGAGGGGTCACCGGGGTCGGGGTAGTCGAGCCCTGTTCCCGAGGCATCCGCCAGTGCAACACTGACGGCGATGACAACCGAACCGGCCAGTCCGCTCAGCGCGGCGAGTCGATCACCTAACGGCATCTCCCTCTCCTTTACTCATGCGTATAACGGATAGCGGTTTCAGCCGCCGACGAAGGAGGCCGGTTGCAAACCGCAGTTGTTATGCCGTGCACCGGGATCAGTGCGCAAGTGAGGGCCTTGCGGATGCGGTTTCGCGACGGACGGCTCTTAGCGGATAGATTGAGGAGCAACCGGGCCCTCGCAACTTAAGGTGTCGTTCGAGAGCCCGAAGAGCTAGGGTCTCCCGACCCAATCCGCGGTAGCAACCGGCGAGACGATAGTGACAATCCGCAACCAGTCCACGTGCCCAACGCACTCCTTCGCCACACGGGCCATAAGCGATGGATTCGACGCCCCGGCGAATCAGCCGCCTGTAAATCTTCATCGCTTCTTCGTAGCGACCCAGCATCTCGAGCGATCCGGCGTAGTCCCACAGGACAAGGGGACAGCGTGGGGCGAGCTCCAAGGCCCGTTCTTCAACTTCCAAGGCTTCCTGATACGCGAACTCCTCGTAGTGGGTGAGTCCAAGCCTTGTCAGCAACCAATGACTCTCGGGTTCGGAGCGGAGTGCTTCTAGGATCAGAGCGCGCGCTTTCGGCCAGTCCTCCAAGTCAATCGCGCGCTCGATTTCTCTAGACATTGGTCGAATCGGCATAACGGAACGGCCGATCAGCCGTCACCCGCGAAGCCGGTGGTCGGTTGCAGGCGCTAGCTATGCTGTGGCTCAGAGGAGAGCCTTGAACTCTTCGACGGACAGACCGGCGTCTTTGGCAATACCGCTCATTGTCAACGCATTGATGGGGTTAGCACTCGGGATCGTGATGATGCGGGTTCCATCCGTCAGGACGATGTGCTTGCCTCCCGTGCAACAGTGAATCCGGCCTTTGCGAGCGCTCTCACTGCCTGTTGATGGGAAACGCCCGGAATGCTCGGCATCAGATGGCGACTTCGATGTCCCTCACCTCAGCTCCCTCGAGCTGTTCATCTGCAACAGAAAGGAAGGACTGAATAGCGTCCTTGATGTTCTCGATCGCTTCTTCGTCGTCATGCCCTTGGGACCAGCACCCCGGGAGGCGAGGGACAGAGATTGCCACTCCCTCTTCGGAGTGATGAAGTGCCACCCGAAAGTGCTGAGTCATTGGTCAAGTGTACAGAAGGGCACTGACATCTAATCGGCATAACGGAACGCCGGCTGCAGATGTCAGAGGTCACCCACGTCCTCGGTAACAACGTAACTTTCCTCCCCGAGCACCTCCCCAGCTGTACTTACTTTTGTTGACGAACATTTTCGCGGACCTTGAGGGGGCAATCTCTCGCCGGTCGGAGTCAAATCGCCAATCTTGAGAATGAAACACTCTTTCAGGTCCTCGAACCAAACGAACAGATCGTCATCTGGGTTGCTGCCCGTCACCTCGCCCATCATGGTCCTTATTTCGGGGAATTCACATTGGTC
>JBGTHI010000015.1:0-2612 GCA_041746295.1 Myxococcaceae bacterium | reverse complement strand
GCCTCATGGCGGGATTCCAGAAGGTGGCGAACCGGATCACGCTCGGTCTCCTGCTGGCCGCGCTGATCATCGGAGCGGCGATGCTGATGCAGGTGGAGACCTCGTTCCGCATCCTCGGCTACCCCGGCCTGGCCATCATCTTCTTTCTCCTCGCCGCGGGCGGGGGGATCGCACTCATGCTCAGCATCCTGCTCAAGGACGAATAACCGCGCGCTCGAGCGACGAGAAGGGCCCATCTGCTTCGTTGGCGCCCTCGGCAGCCGGCTCAACGTACAGAAAGTACGCCTCGCCGGCTGCCTTCGGGCGCCGCCTCGCAGCTGGACCCTTCTCATCGCTCTAGCCCTTGCAGGATGCTCAAAAAGGTCCAGATGCGAGGCGGCGCTCGACGGCCGCACGCGAGGTCTACTCGCGTAGGGGGAGTGCGGGGCCATGTCTGGGCCCCGCAGACGAAAGTTCATCGGCCCGATTGTCTCGCGCGTTACGTGGCACGGCGGCCAAGGGCGCCAACGGTCGGGTCGAGGATTGGCGCGGTACCCCGTAGGCTCCCCTTGTCTGTATCCGCCGTTTCCAGCTTCGTGCCCGTGGAGGTTTGCCGTGAGCCCGTCTCCAACCCCCGCCACCTCAAACGGCGCAGACGGATTTCCCGTACGCCGCTTCCCTGGTAGCTTCGCGTCAAGGGTTATGCGACCTATCCGCCGGCGAGCGCTTTCAGGCATTGGCCCGATACTGCACTCGGTAGTCTCCGAAGAGCCCGAGCACCTCATGCAGCCACGCCGTACTCCACCTCGTCCAGCCGAAGCCCCCGCGATTTCTCGCCCGCATCATGTGCCGCCGCACCTTCTTCTCGACCCACAGTTTCACGTAGGCAAAGCCGCGACTCGCGTGCCCGATCCGAAAGTAGGCCACCCAGCCGCGCAGGATGGGGTTGATCTCGGCGATCACCCCTCGGATCGGCTGGGAGTCCGAGCGTTGGAATACCGCCTTGAGCTTGTGCAGCACCGCCGTCCGCTGTTTCAGCTTGGGCGTGTACTGTGGCCGCCACGCGCCCCGTCGCGAGCGGACGCGCCGGAAGTCAAACCCCAAGAAGCCAAAGCTCTCCCCCTGGCTCAGGTCCACGATCCGGGTCTTGTCTGCGTTCACCCGCAGATGGAGTTTCGCGAGCTCCTCGTGGAGCCGCTGGTGCGCCGCCTGCAGCAGCCAGTCATGGTGACGGTATCCGTCCACGAGGATCACCAGATCGTCGGCGTAGCGCGCGTACTCAAGGTACGTGTACCGGCCGTTCCGGGTCTCCTCCTTGGCCCGCTCCAGCATCGCGTCCACCTCGGTCAGGTAGACGTTCGCCAGCAGCGGCGAGATCACCCCGCCTTGGGGCACCCCGCGTTTCCCAGAGGCTTTCAGCATCAGCTTCACCAAGTGCAGGATCTCGCCGTCTTGGACCCGGCGCGCGACCTTCCCGAGCAGCACGTCATGCCGCACGGTATCGAAGAACGCCGCCACATCCACGTCGATCACCCGCGTCTTGTTCTGCACGATGGCCTGGGCCACCCGGTTCACCGCCTCCTGCGCCGACCGCTCCGGACGATACCCATACGACCCGTCGCAGAAGTCCGCTTCGAAGATCGGCTCCAGAATGAGTTTGAGCGCCCCTTGCACCACCCGGTCCCGAATCGCCGGAATCCCCAGAACGCGGACCTGGCCGCCCTCTTTCGGGATCTCCACGTGCCGGTTCCTGAGCGGCCGGTAGGTGCGAGCGACCAGTGCGTCCCGCACTCCCGCCAGAAACGGCTCCACCCCGGCCCCCTCGATCGCCGCAAACGTCACCCCGTCGACCCCCGGGGCCCCGTTGTTCTGCTTGGCCACCTCGTAAGCCGTGCGCAGCGTCTCCAGCTTCGTCACGTGCACGTACAGGCCCCAAACCCGCCAGTCCTTCTCAGCCTTCGCCTTGCCGTAGAGCCTCCCCCTCAGGTCTTGCAGACTGATGGGTACGGTTGTCATCGCACCCCTGCCTTCCATGTCGTTGGAGGCGTTGCCGCCCAGTAGGGCTCCTTCGCTCCACGGGCATTACCCCGCTTCCCCGCTACTACGAGCCCGTCCTCCACCCTCTCGCCTTCCGCCCACTTCCCAGAAACCCTGGTTATAGGGCGTACCTGGCTCCGCCGCTTTCGCGGCGGGACGAGGAGGGCTTCTCCAGTTGCTCGACGCGTCCTGGTCACCGTGCTGTCGCTCCTACCCCGCCGGAGTGCCCCGCCGCGTCAGCCACGCTGCGACGGGTCATGCCGCCTTCGCCCTCTGCCCGCGGGCTCGGCCTCCGGAGTTTGGTCCTTTCGGGGCCTGCTCGGCGTTCACTCCCGTTACGGCCCGGTGACTCACTCACCACCCTTTCGATGGCTTTGTCGGTGGGCTTCAGGGCCTTGATCTCTCTCCGCCCTGCCACTCGAGTTACGGGGGGTTGGCTTTTCCCCCGGCGGGTCTGCCTCCCGCTGAACGCGCCAGCCTTCACTGGACGCACAAGCAGATGGACCCTTCTCATCGCTCTAGCGGGAGATCTCGCGGAGGAGGTGGCCGAGCTCGGGAATAATCAGCTTCGAGAGCGCCAGCCGGCACGCATTGGG
>JBGTHI010000014.1:0-3513 GCA_041746295.1 Myxococcaceae bacterium | reverse complement strand
CTGCGCTACGCGGAATGGGCGGGACGCCCAATGGACACAGGCGGGTCGCCTGCGCTACGCGGAATGCGCGGGTCGCCCGAGGGACACAGGTGGGACGCCTGCGCTACGCGGGCAGGCGGGAGCGGCGCTCGGGGTCACACTTTGCGGCCGAACTTCTTTTCCAACTCGCCGTAGCTGAGCTGGATCATGGTGGGGCGGCCGTGCGGGCAGCAGTAGGGGAGGTCGCAGGCGAGCAGGTCCTGGATCAGGCGGACGAGCTCGGGCTCGCGCAGGAAGTCGTTGGCTTTGACGGCGTGGCGGCAGACGGTTTTGGCGATCATTTCCTCGCCGAGCCGCAGCTTCGAGGTCTGGGTGCTGGTCTCGCGGAGGTCGTCGATGATCTCGCGCAGGAGCTGGGCGGGTTCGCGGCTGCGCAGGAAGGTGGGGAGGCTGTCGATCTTGAAGGTGCCGGTCCCGAAGGGCTCCATGACGATGCCCGCGCGCTGGAGCACCTCCAGGTGGCGCGTGATCCAATCCGCATCGCGCGGGGTGACCTCCAGGGTGAGCGGGAGGAGGAGGCGTTGCGAAGGGACGCCCTGCGTCTCCATGCGCCGCCGCATTTCCTCGAAGAGGATGCGTTCATGGGCGGCGTGTTGATCGACGAGGACGAGGCCGGTGGGATTTTCCAAGAGCACGTAGAGCTTTCCCAGGACACCAAGAATGCGAAAGGGGGTCTGCCGGGCGCGGTCGGGGGGTGATCCTGGCTGGGCTCCAGGGTGACCCTGGACGGCTGCAAGGGTGGGGTTTGCAGGTTGCGAGGGTAACCCTTGCAAGTTGCCTGGGTGACCCTGGACGGTTGCAAGGGTGGGGTTTGCAGGTTGCGAGGGTGACCCTTGCAAGTTGCCTGGGTGACCCTGGACGCCAGCCTGGGTAACTCCCTCTGGCGCGCTGGATGGAGGGGCGGGTGCGTCAGAAGTGGGAGTCGGGGGCGGGTTTACGGAGGGGAAATCGGCGCGCAGGGCGGGGGCGCCGGTGGTGAGGTCGAAGGTGGGCAGCTCGGCTTGCGCCCCGGCGTTCGCATTCTCAATCCTGATACCGGCACCTGCGGCGGTGGGCGGCGCGGCCCGGAAGACCTGGCTCCAACTGGCCCGATCGGTCTCCAAGGCGCGCCGGGTGGCTTCCACCAAGGTCTCCCGCAGGTGCGCGGGCTGGCGGAAGCGGACTTCGCGCTTGGCCGGGTGGACGTTCACATCCACATCGGCGGGGTCCATCTCGATGAAGAGGAAGGTGAGCGGGTGCTGCCCTTTCATGAGCGCGGTGTGGTAGCCCTCGCGGAGGGCGTGGCTGAGGGTGCTGTTTTCGATGGCCCGGCCATTCAAAAAGAGGAGCTGCTGGGACCGGGAGGAGCGGCTGACGCCGGCCCGGCCGATGAAGCCGCGGATGGTGACGCCGCCGCCATCGA
The DNA here is from genome assembly GCA_041746295.1 of Myxococcaceae bacterium. Classification (GTDB taxonomy): domain Bacteria; phylum Myxococcota; class Myxococcia; order Myxococcales; family Myxococcaceae; genus JBGTHI01. Next base: position 2,072 of record JBGTHI010000014.1, on the reverse strand, counting down.
ACTCGGGGACTTCGAGGAGTTCGGCGGTGAGGGGGGCGCCGCAGAGGTCGCGGATGCGATCGCGCAGATGGGCGGCGGGCGGGAGCTGATAGACGACGCGCTCGTCGTTCACGAAGGTGAAGCCGGTCTGCGGATGCCCGATGGCTTGCAGGTGCAGCTGGTGCTCGACGTGGCTGGACTCGGTGGGCTCGGTGCGCAGGAATTTGCGCCGCGCGGGCAGATTGAAAAAGAGGGAGCGGGCTTCGATCTGGGTGCCGGGGGCTTCGCCGCTGTCGCGCACGGTCTCGATCTTGCCGCCATTGACGAGGACTTCGGTGCCGGCGAGGGCGCCGGGTTCGCGCGTGGTGAGTCGGAAGCGGGAGACGCTGGCGATGCTGGGCAGGGCTTCGCCGCGAAAGCCGAGGGTGTGGATGGCGGAGAGGTCGGCGCCGGTGCGGATCTTACTGGTGGCGTGGCGCTCCAGGCAGAGCAGGGCGTCGTCGCGGTCCATGCCGCAGCCGTTGTCGATGACGCGGATGGTGGAGCTGCCGCCGCGCCGGATGAGGACTTCGATGCGGGTCGCGCCGGCGTCGAGGGAGTTCTCGACGAGTTCCTTCACCACGGAGGCGGGCCTCTCGACGACTTCGCCCGCGGCCACCTGGCTGGCGACTTGTTCGGAAAGGAGGGCGATGCGGGACATGCGGCGAAAGGTCTAATGTCTAAGCTCTAATGACGAAAGTGCTATGACGGGTGCTCGACACTGGCGGAACCTTGTTCTACGGTCTGCCCGCGATGATCACGGTTACCGATTCAGCCTTTCAACAGCTCCAGACGCTCGTGCAGGAACAGGAGGATGCCACGAAGGGCCTGCGCATCTCGGTGGTAAGCTGGGGCTGTGCGGGGATGCAATACGAGATGCGGCTGGATCACGCGCAGACGGGCGATGAGGTGGTGGAGCGCGATGGGCTGCGGGTGATGGTGGATGCGAAGAGTCACGAGTTTCTCCACGATTCGACGGTGGACTATGTGGATGATCTGGCGGGGGCGGGGTTCCGGATCCGGAATCCGAATGCGGTGCGGAGTTGCGGCTGCGGGACGTCGTTCGAGACGGCGGAGACGCCGGAGCAAGCGCAGCACTGAGGGCCGGGCGAGACGCGACGCATGGCTGACGACTTTTACGGGTTCGAGGAGGAGGAAGAGGCGGAGGAGAAGGGCCGGGACAATCTGTTCCTGTGGACTGTGTTCATCCTGCTGCTGATCGGGCTGGCGTTTGCGTGCTGGCTGGGGAGCTTCTATGTGTTCGGGCACCCGGAGAAGCCGTGGTGCTACCAGGTGTTGAAGAAGATGGGGAAGATCGATGCGCCGAAGCGCTTTGAGGTGACGGCGGGGCCGCCGGGGGAGTTTCTGTCGCCGCAAAAGCTCTACGCTAAGTACAGCAAATACACGCCGCTGGAGCTGGAGAATGAGAGCGCGGAGTTGCTGCGCAATTACATCAAGAACTACCGGGAGACGAAGAAGCTGGTGCCGTATATCACGGGCCGGTTCAACATCATCGACTCGTATGAGCTGAAGCCCACGGAACTGTTTCCGAGCGGGGTGGTGGCGCTGGCGCAGTCGGTGGATTTCCCGCAGGTGCTGGTGGAGCACGTGTATCCGGCGGCGGCGGAGAATGTGCCGGTGCTGCGCAAGCTGATGCCCACGGGCTTGGATATGACGATCGCGCGGACGACGGATCTCTCGGCGGTGATCAACATCGAGAGGCTCTACGAAGGGAGGCTGCAGTTCACGCTCGTGCCGCTGCTCTACGGGACCTACGCGCTGAAGCAGGGCGTGGGCACCTTCAGCCTCGAACCACCCGCGGACCTGAACCTGGAAGGAGGCGTGCCGATGTACCAGGAGAAGGAGGTGAAGAATGCGCTGGCGGAATACAACAAATACCGCCGGACCCGCCCCATCGCGGAGGGCTCCGACCCGGCCACCGCATCGCTGAACCCGGAGCTCGTGCGCGTGGAAACGATGGAGCCGGGCAGCAAGGTGCCGGAATCCGGCGCGATGCCGGAGATGCCGGTGGCGACGCCGATCCCGATGGCGGG
>JBGTHI010000013.1:0-9860 GCA_041746295.1 Myxococcaceae bacterium | reverse complement strand
TGCTGGAGAAAGAGACCTGACGAATTTCATCGTTAGAACTGGAAGTAGATGTACGGGGCGACGTCCCCCGGCTGGAGTGTGAGCAGCGCCATCCCGATGCCCCCCCACAGGAGCGGAGCCCAGCGGAGCGGGATCCGCTGGTGAAGGGCCATGAAGCGGTTGCGAATGTCGCGGCCATAGAAGTTGAGCGAGAGGCCGATCGCCGACGCGAGAAATACCCAGGCGTCGAAGCCTTGACCCTCGCCGGTGAAGTTGAAGATCCGGCCGAAGTAGGCACCCGCGGTCTGGAGGTCGCCCGCACGGAATAGAATCCGGCTGAAGACCACGAAGTTGAAGGTGAAGAACCAGCCCGCCACCAGCCACCAGGTGGGCTCGCGACCGGTCAGTCCAGTCGCCTTCCGCCCCTCCCGGACCAGCTTGTGAAGACAGAGCGCCGCGCCGTGCGACGCACCCCACAGGACGTAGCCCCAGCTGGCGCCGTGCCACAGTCCGGAGAGGGTGAAGGTCACCAGGAGGTTGAAGCAGGTTCGCCCCAACGATCCCCGCGAGCCGCCCAGGGGGAAGTAGATGTAGTCGCGTAGCCAAGACGAGAAGGTCGCGTGCCACCTCCGCCAGAAGCGGCCGGGATCGGTCGCGGCGTAGGGCGCGTTGAAGTTCTCAGGGAGCCGGTAACCGAACAGCAGCGCCACACCCCGGGCGACATCGGTATAGCCGCTGAAGTCGCAGTAGAGCTGGATGCTGTAGGCGAAGGCGGCCATCAGCAGTGCGGTGCTGGTGTAGTTCTCCGGGGCCAGGAACGCCTCGTCCACCAATCGGACGCTTAGCATCGTGGCCAGCACCGCCTTTTTGAAGATACCCGAGGCGATCAGGGCCACCGCACGCGGGAGCTCCTGCACCTTCTTAGGCGGGCCCGCGGCGATCTGCGGCAACAGCTCCCGGCCACGGGTAATTGGCCCGGCCAGCAGTTTGGGGAAGAAGGCGATGAAGAGGAGAAAGTCGAGCAGGCTTCCGGCCCTCACCCCCCGGCCACGGTAGAGGTCGATGACGTAGGCCAGCCCCTGGAAGGTAAAGAAGGAGATGCCCATCGGCATCACCAGCTCCAGAATTGGCAGGTGGGCTGAGAGATCCAGAAACCGCGCCGCCTCCTGCACCGTTTGCTGGAAGAAGCCGTAGTATTTGAAGAGGCCCAGCAATCCGAGGTTGAGGATCAGGCCCGCCCACAGCGCGGCCTTCCGCACTGCCACTCGCTTCTCGCGGACCAGCAGCTCGCCCAGCCACCAGTTGACCAGCGACGACGCCGCCAAGAAGAGCATCAGCCAGATCTGTAGGCGGGCGTAGAAGATGTAGCTCGCCGCTAACAGGAAGGCCTTGTGTTGCGTCGGGCGACTTCGAAGCGCCCAGGCCCCTGTCAGCGTCAGCGCCAGGAAGTAGGCGAACTGAGGCGTCGCGAAGTGCAAGGTGACCCCATCATCCACCTCCCGAGCCGCATCGCGAAATGGATGGCGTTCTTAGTGGGGCAGCGATCGCGAAAAAGCTCAGTTGAAGGTCGCCGAGAACTGCACCACGCCGCCGCCCAGCCGCCAGTGGTTGTCGCGCTCCCGGTCGGGGAAGTAGCCGCCCAGGAGCTCCAGCGCCACGCCGAGCGCCCAATTGGCGGAGACCCACCACTCTTTGCCGAAGCCCGCGTGTAGGGTGGGGCCGACGTCCGAGTCGAGATCGAAGCCGGCGCCCGAGACCTGGTAGAAGCCCATCCTCGAGAGGGTCAGCGCACCGGTGGCAAAGAAATTGTCGCCGAAGTAGTAGCTGACGCCCGCCCCCAGGCCCCCCTGCTGGCCTCCCCAACGGCCGAGCTGGGTGCTGGTCCCTCTGGTATCGACCGTCGGGTTGGTAGGCTGATCGATGTACAGCCGACCGAACACCACCCAGTTGTGCGCAACAACCCCTCCAACGTCCACCCCCAGATGGAGGGTTCCGACGGAGAGACGCAGATTGGGGTTGTCGGTCCAACCTTTGGAGACCCCGACGCCCGGTTGGAGCCTGAGGAAGAAGCCGTCGTGCTCCCTGGGCTTCGGCCCCGCCGTTGCCGGAGCCGGAGAGAGGGTGCACAGCACCGACAGCGCGCAGAGGGTCACCGCGGCTCGAGCTGAATGGATCATGCGTTCGGGATCCTAGGGTAGTCGGGCTTGAATTCCCAGGGGAACTGAGGAGGGGTCCCCCTTTCGCGGCCACTGTTATAGAAGCCCGCGCATGATTTCCGTTACCCAAGTCACCAAGGCCTTTGGTCCCAAGAAGCTGTTCGAGGACGTGAGCGTCGCCTTCTCACCGGGCCGCCGCTACGGCCTCACCGGGCCCAACGGCGCCGGCAAGTCCACCTTCATGAGGATCCTCTCCGGGGACGAGAGCCCGGACATGGGTACCGTCTCCCGTCCCAAGCGGCTGGGAATCCTCCGGCAGGATCACCACAAGCACGACGCGGATCGCGTGATCGACGTGGTGCTGATGGGCAACGCGGTGCTCTGGGAAACGATCCAGGAGAAGGAACGCCTGCTGGCCAAAAGCGAGATCTCCCCAATTTCCGACGAAGAGGGTAATCGCTTAGCGGAGCTCGAGGGAGTGATCGCTGAGGAAGACGGCTACACAGCGGAGTCGGAGGCCGCGTCGCTGCTGGAAGGGCTCGGGGTTCCGCAAGAGGCACAGAGCCAGCCTATGGGAGAGCTGGCCGGCGGGTATAAGGTCCGGGTACTGCTAGCCCAGGCGCTCTTCGGGAAGCCGGAGGCGCTCTTGCTGGACGAGCCCACCAACGACCTGGATATCGATTCGATCCGCTGGCTGGAGGGCTTTCTGCAGGGCTACGAGGGGGTGCTGATTGCCATCTCCCACGACCGCCACTTCCTCAACGCCATCTGCACCCATGTTGCCGACATCGACTATGAGACGATCATCACCTATCCGGGCGACTACGATCAGATGGTGATGCAGAAGGCTCAGGTCCGCTCACGGGTCGACTCGGAGAATGACGAGAAAAAGAAGAAGATCGCCCAGCTTCAGGACTTCATTGCCCGGTTCCACGCCGGCACCCGCGCCTCGCAGGTGCAAAGCCGGGCCAAGCAGATCCACAAGCTGAAGCTGGAGGACTTGAAGCGCTCCAACATCGCCCGTCCGTTCATCAAGTTCGAGCAGAAGGCTGCGAGTGGAAAGCAGACCCTGATGGTGGAAGGGGTCTCCAAGTCGTTCGGCGACGTGCCGGTGATCCCCGAGTTCTCCGCGCTGGTCACCAAGGGCGAGAAGATCTGCGTGATCGGCCGCAACGGCGTGGGCAAGTCGACGCTGGTGAAGCTGATTGTCGGCGAGGAGGCGCCCGGTACGGGCAAGGTGGTCTGGGGACATCAGGCCAGCGCCGGCTACTTGCCGCAGAATCACGACGGAACCATCCCCGCCGGGACCACCGCCTTCGAATGGCTGCGCGCGCTTGAGAACAAGCTCTCCAACGAGGAGATCTCCGGCCTCCTGGGGAGGATGTTGTTCTCCGGCGAAGAGCGGATGAAGCCGACCGCCACGCTTTCTGGAGGCGAGCGGGTGCGGCTGCTTCTCTCCAAACTGATGATGACCAAGGACAATGTCCTGGTCCTCGATGAGCCGACCAACCATCTCGACCTCGAGTCGATCAGCGCGCTGGCGGAGGGGCTCAAGCGCTTCGAGGGGACGGTAATCGTGGTGACCCACGATCAGGATCTGATCGACGAGGTGGCCACCCGGATCTGGTCGCTGCGCCAGAGAAAACCGGTGCTCGACTTCAATGGCCCCTATGCCGAGTTTGCGCAGAAGCATGGGGCGATCGCGTCTTCGCGCAAGACGGGATAGTCCAACGGGTTCGGGGGGCGCTGGGTTCGGGCGCGAGTGTCCGAGCGCCTCTAATGTGTCTATTCGCTCAAAGAACGGTCCAAGGTCCCCGAAAAAGGTGTCGCCCCCCGACCGGTGCACTTTCCCGACCATCGAACCACGGTTGAAAAAGGCTTCGCCGCCCGTGCCGTCACATTCCGCCAGGCGGAAAACCTTCGAGGGCGGGCAAGCCCCCGGACCTCCTCGCGACGCCCAGTTCAACACGCTCTGAAGTCTTTTCCGGCCCAGCCTTCCGCGCCGCGCTCGTCGAAGGCTAGATTGCTCGTGGAGGAGAGGCGGGTGCGGCATGGGATCGAATTTCATGTTTTTGCTGTTGGCCAGTGCCCTGTTGCCGATCACCGCCATGGGACAGAGCAGCGCCTTCCGTCAGGGCCCGCAGCCCTCGCGCGTAAGCCCGCTCGATACTTCCTCCGCGTATCAGAGGATGCGCGACACCCAGCAGACCCAGACCGGTGCCGACGCCTACCCGACCAAGGAGGACAAGGAGCGCTGGGACCGAGAGCAGGCCGCACGGCTTGACGAGCAGCAGCGGCAGGAGACCTTGCACCGGCAACGGCTGGAGCGTCTGGATGACGACCGCAAGCTGGACGATGGGCGCCGCGAGCGGCTGAGGGACGAATGGCGGGAAGGCGAAACGGAGAGGCAGCGGCTAGAGGACCAGTGGCGGTTGGATCAGCTCCACCGGGACCGGATTGAGGACGACGTGAGGCTTTGGCGCCGGCAGGACGACCGACGTCTGGAGGATCTTCGCCGACAGGCCGAGGCGGACCGCGACCGGGAGGACGATCGTCGCCGGGACGAGAATCGGCGCCGTACCCGGTAGACCGGAGCGAATCCTGACGGGCTATCCCCCCGCCGTTCCTTTGAGAATGAAGCCATAGGCGCTTCGTTCTCCGGTGGGACGGCCGGACAATCGGCGGCGCGCACTTGCCCCTTCTTTCGCGTACCCTCTAGGCTATGGCCGCCTTTCCCGAGGTGAGCCGGGCCGGGTTGATACGCCGGGTACGGAGGGCTAACGGTATGGTCAGAAGTTTGAGTTGGGTGGGGGCGCTGGGGCTCTTGTGCCTTTTCGGCCTCACGGCCTGCCGTGATCTCGATCGAACGGTGCTCTCGGACAGCAATCTCCGTCTGACGCCGAACGAGCTCGCCTTCGGTCAGGTGCCGATGTTCGCCGGCAAGGAGCTGAAGCTGACCGCGTCCAACGCGGGTCGAAACCAGGTTCAGATCCAGAAATTCTACTTTGAAGGCATGGAGGCGATGGAGCTGAGCGGCCTGCCCGAAGGCGGGAAGGTGGTTTTGGCTTCGGGTGCCCGCAGCGAGCTCCGGGTTCGTTTCCGTCCCCGCAGGGAGGGGGCGCAGACCGGCTTTTTGGTGTTGGAGACCGACAGTACGCGGGCTCCGGTGATCCGTATTCCAATGAGTGGAGAAGGCGTCGATGCGCGAGCTGGCGTGGACGGCTCCGAGCTGGATTTCGGCCGCATCGAGGTCGGCACCCAGAAGACGGTCTCTTTCCCGGTCACCAATCCCAGCGCGGTTCAGATCAAGGTCGTGCCACGCTGGGTGGGCGCCGATCGCGACGAGTTCTCCGGTCAGCCGGTGAACCTCGCCCCCGGCGAAAGCCGCGGCGTGGATCTGACCTTCAGCCCCAGTCGCGTGGGGGTGAAGAAGGTGGCGTTGGCGCTGTCGCGCTGCGAAGGCTGCGAGGACGCGCTGGTCTCGGTGAAGGCGATCGGGCTGGACCGTGCGGTTGTAGCCGAGCCGCCGATCGTCGACTTCGGTCAGGTGCCGATCGACCTCTCCAAGACCCTCAAGGCGCGGGTGCGCAACATCTCTACCGAGCCGATGGTGGTCCCTGGAGTCGTGCTCCTCTCGGGCGGTGACCCGGGCTACACCAAGCCGGGAAACTTTGCCGGCACCCTCGCTCCGAACGCCGTGGGCGAGGTGGACGTCCGATTCGGTCCGACCCACCTGGGGGGAGCCCTGGGTAAGGTGGCCTTCAATGTCGTCAGCCGGCGAAACCCCCGAACCGAGATCACCCTCAACGGCTTCGGCGGGTCGCCGGAGCTCTGCGTCTCGCCCACGTCGATCGACTTCGGCACGGTGCCGGTGGGGGCCAAGCTTTCCAAGGTGATCAGTGTCAGCAACTGTGGCAGTCCCAACGGGGCGCCGTTGCAGCTCCTGGAAGCGCGGCTGGATCAAAATGGAGGGGTGTCGCCCACTCCCTTTGCGATGACCGGCCTTACCGTGCCGCAATCCTTTGGCGCAGGGCAGGGCACCACCTTCAAGATCATCTACGAGCCGGGCGTGGCCGGCACCGGCAACGCGATTCTGACCTTGCGGACGGTCGGTGGCCAGGACCAGACCATTACCCTTCCGGTGACCGGCAACGCTCAGGTCTACCCGCCCTGTACGCTCTCGGTGACCCCCACCTCGCTCAACTTCGGAAACGTCTCTCCCAACAACGTGGGCGTGCTCGGCGTCCGGATCGAGAACAAGGGCCGGGATCTCTGCGCGGTGAAGAACCTCCGGCTCTCCAACGACGGCAACGGGGCCTACAGCCTGCCGGGGGGTGAGGTCGATGGCCTGGTGCTGGGTGCCGGCGACGCCTTCTCGGTACAGGTGGCTTTCACGCCACGCGTTTCGGGGGTGAACATCCAGGGGATGTTCCAGGTGGGCCTCTCCAATCCGGCCGATCCCCTGCGCCAGGTGCCGCTCACCGGCAACGCGCAGAACACCTGCGTGGTGGCCATCCCGCCGTTCCTGGATTTTGGCGCCGCCCTGCCACAGTGCCGCCCCTCTCCACGCTCGGTCGACATCAAGAACAACTGTGCCGATCCGGTGACGGTGAACAGCATCTTCATCGGTTCCGGCACCTCGGACGGCGAGTTCTTCTTCACCACCCCGCCGCCCGGACCGGTCACCCTCGTTCCCGGCGCGGCCGCCCGCGCCACCGTCAACTACGGCGCCACCGTCTACGGCCAGAGCTATGCGCCGCTCTATGCGCAGATCCAGGGACTGGCTCAGCCGGTCCTGGTTTCATTGCTCGGAGAGTTCAGCCCTCGGGGCTCTCAGACCGACCGATTTGTCCAGACCGACGGCTCGCGCGTGGACGTGCTGTTCGTGGTCAACAACACCGCGTCGATGGCGGAGGAGCAGCCCAAGCTGCAATCGGCGATCCCCAGCTTCGTGAGCGCGGCTCAAGCCAAGAACGTCGACCTGCACGTCGCGGTGACGACCACCGGTATCCAACCGGCTCCGGGCTGCAGCGCGCCAGGCGGGGCCAATGGCGGGGAGGCGGGCCGCTTCTTCCCGGCCGACAACAGCGCCCCGAGAGTCCTCACCAACGCGACGCCGGGCCTCGCCGCGCAGCTCCAGTCCAACGCAGACGTCGGTCTCTGCCATCCACTGGAGACGGCGCTCGAGGCGATGCAACTCGCTCTTTCGGCGCCGTTGATCAACGAGGTGGACGATCCCACCACCGCGCTCGCCAATGACGGTAACGCGGGCTTCCTGCGGAGTGAGGCGGGGCTGGCGGTGGTCTTCGTCGACGACGAGGACGATCACTCGCCGGATAGCGTCGAGAGCTATGTCGACTTCCTCCGGCAGGTGAAGGGCGTCAATCAAGCCCAGCGCGCGTCGATCTATGCCCTGGCCCCGATCGAGGCTTGCGCGACAGCGGGCGGGGTCGGACCACGCTTCGGCGAGGCGGCCCGATCCAGCGGCGGCGAAGCGGTGTCGATCTGCGCTCCGGACTACGCCCCCTTGCTACAGACGGTGGCCAGTCGGGTCTTCAACCCGCAGGACCGCTTCACCCTGACCCGTACTCCGGAGCCGGGAACCATCTCGGTGACGGTCAACGGCGCACGGGTCACGTCCGGGTGGACCTACGACGCGGGGACCAACTCGATCGTCTTCTCGCCCATTGCCGCCGCCGGCGCGAACATCACGGTCACCTACTCCCGAGCCTGCACCAACTAGCCTGGAGTCGGTCTACGCTCGATGTGGGAGCTGCGCCCCGCTACAGCGCTGTACCCGGACAGCGGTGCGCGCAAAAATAGTTGGAAGCGCCGAGCGCCCGGATAGCTTGGAGCTGTGCCGCTGAAACGTCGTCCTCCAAAGGGATCCGCGAAGGGACCCGAGCAGCTCGAGCTCCCATTCGGCGCGCCGATGGCCACGGAGCTGAGGCTCATCCGCGGCGGCGGTGGCGAGTCCAAGCAGGAGCGGCTGGATTCCCCGGAGTCGGTGGTGCGCGTGCTGCTGGAGGCGGGCGTGGACCTGCTCCTTCGACGCATCTCCGCCGAACGGGCGGAGGAGATCGAGTCCCGTGTCGATAGGATCCTCGGTCTCTTTGGTGACAGCTCGCACAGCTCGGGCTCGGACAGCGCGGAGAATCGAAACCGGTTGCGCGCAGAGCTGGATGAGCTGGAGCAGCTGATGACCGAAACTCGGGCGCTTCGCACGCCGCGCCGACGTTCGGTTTGACCGCGCCCAATCTCAACCTCAAAATGTGCAAGGGCGCGTGTCCTACGAGAAATACGGCAGCTACGAGCTTCTGAAGCGCCTCGCCACCGGTGGGATGGCGCAGATCTACCTCGCGCGTCAGCTCGGTGTGGAAGGCTTCGAGAAGCTGCTCGTGGTGAAGCGGATCCTCCCGCACCTCGCGGAGAACGAGGACTTCGTCCGGATGTTTCTGGACGAGGCCCGCCTCGCGGTTCGCCTGAACCATCCCAACATCGTTCAGATCCTCAATCTGGGCGCGGAGGGCCACAGCTACTTCATCGCCATGGAGTACATTCATGGGCGGGATGTGCGCCGCGTCTGGAAAAATTGGAAGGACCGCGAACGCCGGCCGATTCCGGTCGCCGCGGCCTGCCGAATCATCATGGAGGCGTGCGGCGGGCTCGACTACGCGCACAAGAAGACCGACGCCAACGGCAAGCCGCTCGGAATCGTTCATCGGGACATCTCCCCGCAGAACCTGCTTGTCACCTTTGAAGGAGGGTTGAAGGTCGTCGACTTTGGAATTGCGAAGGCGGCGGATCAGAGCAGTGTCACGCGGTCGGGCGTCCTCAAGGGCAAATACTCGTACATGTCGCCCGAGCAGGCGGCGGGAAAGAAGATCGATGCGCGAAGCGACATCTTCTCCCTGGGAATCGTCCTCTATGAGCTGCTGACCGGAACGCGGCTGTTCAAGAAGCCAAACGATATCCAGACGCTTAACGCGGTGACCGATTGCAAGGTCACTCCGCCGTCGGAGCTCAATCCGGAGCTGCCCGGGGATCTCGATCGGGTTGTGCTCAAGGCGCTGACCAAGAACCCCGCGGACCGGTACCAGGAGGCGGTCGAGTTTCAGGCCGCGCTCGAAAGCTGGCTGATCGATCGGCAGATACCCTCCTCGTCCGCTCACCTCGCGGTGTTCATGGAGCAGCTCTATCCGGGTCAGCGAGAGCTGGCGGGACAGTCTCTGGTCGATGAGGCGGAGGCGGATGCCAAGCGGGACGACGACCGGCCCGGCCGGGCGCGCGGGTCGCCCCCGAGTGGCGGGCCCTCATCGAGCGAACGCAATGGAGAACAGCCCCGACCGGGAGGACGCCTCGCCGACACCCGGGTGGGGCGCGAGAGCGGGGGCCGGTTAAGTCCCCATGCCGAGCCTCGAATCATCGATGCACGCCGAGCCGAGAAGGGTCAGCCGGTCGCCGCGAGCCGGGAGGTCGAGGTCTCCACCACGGACAAGGACGACACCGCCCGCCCGATCCGGCTCTACCGCGGAGCGGTGCTCTGGGCGCTTGCCGCCTCGCTGCTGGTGCTGGCCGGTTGGGCCGTCGTGAGCGCGATGCGCAAGGCTCCCAGGCCCAAGCCGTTCGCCGTGCTCCGGCTCAACAGCGAACCGGAAGGGGCGGGGGTGGTCTTCAACGGCGTACCGCTCACCACCCTGACGCCTTGCACGCTGCCCCCGGTGC
>JBGTHI010000012.1:0-19813 GCA_041746295.1 Myxococcaceae bacterium | reverse complement strand
GGTCTCCCCGCCCGAGCTGCACCCCTGGACCGCTCGAACCGCACTCGGTGCGCGGCTGATCCTCGGCGCCAGCGTCCCTTCCGCGGCGCTCGGCTTCTTCCTTCAGTTCCTCCGTGTCAGCCCCAACACGGCCAGGCGGGGACAGAGCGTGGCCCTGCTCTCGACCCTGCTCGGGCTTGCGGTCGGGCTTACGCCCCTAGCCTCCAACCCCTGGGTCCGGTTGGGGCTCACGGTGTGGGTCTTCGCAGCCCTGTCGGTTCCGATCTCGCTGCTGATCCGCCGGGTCCGCCAGAGCGACTCGGGCACCGAGCGGCTTCGGCTCCGCTACCTGGCGATCGGAGCCGTGGGAACGCTGGCGCTTACCGCGATCGAGCTGGCGATCGAGCGGGTATGGATGTGGCTCCCGACGCTGAGCCCGCTGGTCGCCACCCTCTACCTGTTCTTCCTGGCCCAGACGCTGCTCAAGCTGCGGCTGATGGATCTCCAGGAGCTCTTTGGCAAGATCGCGGCACATACCGCCCTGGCCGCCGTGCTCGCAGCGGTCTTCGCCATCCTCACCGCCTGGGCGACCCGAAACGCAGCCCTGTTCGCCTTCAACACAGTGGTGGCCGCTTTCGTGATCTTGATTCTGCTGGAGCCGCTTCGCGCGAAGATCGACGAGCGGGTGGTGGCGATCTTCTACCGGGAGCGGTTCGAGCTCCTGCGAAGCCTGAGCACCCTTCGCACCCGCATGGCCAACGTGATCGACGTGCGGGACCTGGCCAATCTGGTACTGGATTCGGTGATCGAGACCCGGCGGGTGACCCACGCGTCGGTCTACCTGCTCGCCGAGGATCGCCCCGGCTTCCGGTTGCTGGACTTCAGGGGGCCGCAGCCGGCGCCGTTCCTGGACAATGCGGCGGCGCGAGGGCTGCTGCACGCGGCGGCGGGCGGCCAAAAAGTCGCGCTTCTGGAGAATCTGGACCGCCGCCTGGGCGAGCTCCGGCTCACCTCCCAGGAGGTGCGTCGGATTCGGGACGAGCTCCGCCGGGTCAATGAGTCGAAGCACGCGCTGGGATTGATGAAAGCGGGGATCTGCGTCCCCCTAATGGGGAACGATCGGGTGTTGGGCTTCTTGAATCTCTGGGACGAGCGGGTTCCCGAAGCCTATGCCTCGGACGAGATCGCGCTGATCCAGGAGATCGCCGAGCAGTTCGCGACGGTGATCGAGAACTCGAAGATCTACGACCGAATGCGTGAGCGCGATCGCCTGGCCGCTCTGGGTGAGATGGCAGCGGGCCTGGCCCATGAGATTCGGAACCCTCTCGGCGCGATCAAGGGCGCTGCGCAGTGCCTGGATCCCAAGCGGCTCCCCGGGGAGGACGGCGAGTTCCTCGAGGTGATCGTGGAGGAGGTCAACCGCCTCAACGGGGTGGTGACCGCCTTTCTGGACTACGCCCGCCCGCTCAAGCAGAGCTTTGGCCCCACCGACTTGAATGAGGTGGTCAGCCGAACGATGCGGCTGATCCAGAACGAGATCCCCGCCGGGATTGAGACCGCGGTGGAGCTGATGGACGATCTGCCGAAGGTGGCCGGCGACGCCGAGCAGCTCAAGCAGGTGCTGCTAAATCTGGTGCAGAACGCGATCCAGGCGATGGGTCAGGGTCCCGGCCGGATCGAGATCCGGACGATGCGAGGAGATCTCCGCGGGAGCGCCGATGCGGTCGAAGTGCGGGTTCAGGACAGCGGTCCGGGCATCCCACCCGAGCAGCAGCAGCACATCTTCGTGCCCTTCTTCACCACCAAAGAGAAGGGCACCGGACTGGGGCTGGCCATCTGCCAGCGGATCGTGAAGAGCCACGGCGGCACGATCAGCGTCGCGAGCCGTGCGGGGGAAGGAACCGCCTTCGTGCTGCGCTTCCCCGTCCCCGCCCTGACACTACTCCCCGAGACGGGGTGACAGGGGCCTCGAGCTTCGCTTGGGCCTGCCCGCACCTAGGCCCACCTCCACCAATTCCTGAGGGAGGTAGCCAACGCGCGCATCGCGCCGTTGAGGACGGCTGACCCGCCGGAACGCGTGTCATAACGCAGAATGTCATAAACATCGAACTTGTACAGCCAGAACGGAACACGGGCTTACAAAAGCTGCGTTAGAACGACTGGTTATAGAGCGGAAAGAAGCTTCTGGCTCAGTGGTTGGACTTCCTGGTTAGATCCCTCTGATAACGACCTTTGCCACGACAATGACCGCGCCCGCTACACCGTTCCGAGAGAAAACTCCCGCCGAAGCCCGCGAGCCGCGCGAGCTTGCCCGCGCAAGCTTTCTCAATGAGAAGCAGTCGCTCCTCGGCGCTCGGATCAAGGACCTCAAGCTTCACCTCGCCGGCACGCCGCTGGAGAAGTACATCCACCAGCTGTACGCGGAGTTGGAAGCCAAGGGGTTGGTTTTCAAGCCCCAGTGCTACCTTTCAGACCAGTGGGGATGCCCCAACGAGGTCCCGGTGATCGGGATCCCGTTCTACCTGGCGGATTCCCAGCTTCACTCGATCGAAGCCGAGCTCGGCGCGGGCGCTGAGACCGAGCGAGAGATCATGATGTACCTGCGTCACGAGGCGGGGCATTGCATCAACTACGCCTACAAGCTCTACGAGACCGAGGAATGGCGGAAGCTGTTCGGGGACTACACCAAGCCCTACAAGGACGACTACAAGCCCCAGCCTTTCTCCCGGAAGTACGTGGTCCACATCTCGGGTTGGTACGCCCAGAAACATCCCGATGAGGACTTCGCGGAGACCTTCGCGGTCTGGCTGACGCCCAACTCCGACTGGAGCACCCGCTACAACGGCTGGGGCGCGCTCCGGAAGCTCCAGTACGTGAACCAGGTCGTGGGCAGCGTGGGAGGAGCCGAGCCGATCCTGCGCGGCATCGAGCGCGACGTCGACGTTGAGGAGATGGAGGAGACCGTCCTCGACCACTACCGCCAGCGCGATCTTGAGGAGAGGATTGACCTCCAGCTGAAGAACCACCTGGATCAGGATTTGATTGGGCTTTTCGAGCCCCCGTTTACCGGCAAGGCGAGGGCGGAGACGCTGATCCGCGCCGAACGCCAGTCGCTGATCCAGGCGGTGACCCACTACTCCGGCGTCAGTCGTGCGGTGGTCCGCTCGGTGGTCGACCATCTCCAAGAAAGGACCTCCGCGCTCGGGCTGACGGTCCGGCTGGATAAGACCCGCGAGTATCTGACCCGGCTTACCTCACTGATCACCGCGCTCGCGATGAACTACCTCTATACCGACCGGTTCTTCGAGCTGGACTAGGTTCGAGGCCGGCGCGCCTGTTCGTGACTCACGCGATTCGCTGACATAAATTGCGGCGGGAACGATGCCGCTGCCTCCACTGAAGCTCGCCGTGATGCACTACCAGCCGCGCGACGAGCCGATGGACCCCGTGGTCCGGCACATCCTGGACGCGCTGAACGAGCTGGGCCACACCTCAGTGGACGTGGCGGTCCACGATCGCGTCTTCGACATCCTGACTGAGCTGGACCGTTCTCGGTGCGACCTGGTCTTCAACGTTTGCGAGACCTTCGCCGACGACTACCGGATGGAGGTCAACGTCGCCGCGCTGATGGAAATGGCTCGCATCCGCCATACCGGCTCCGGCACGGTGGGGCTCCTGCTGGCGCAGGACAAGATCCTCACCAAACAGCTGCTCGAGTATCACGAGGTCAAGACGCCGCGCTTCGCGACGTTTGATGGCGAGACCTTCGAGGCGCATGGGCGCCTCCGCTTTCCGCTGATCGTGAAGCCGGCGCGCTCGGACGCTTCACTGGGGATCGGCCGTCATTCCGTGGTCAAGGACTGGGACGAGCTGACAAAGCGGGTCCGGGAGATCCGTAAGGAGCTCCAGGACGAAGCCCTGGCCGAGGAGTACATCGACGGGCGGGAGATCTACGTGGGGGTGATCGGCCAGGCGACGCGGCCGGAAATTCTTCCGGTGGTTGAGCTGGACTTCGGCAAGTGGGACGAGTCCCGGCCGCGCGTCTCCGACCGGCAGGTGAAGTTCGGTCCGGACACCGAGGGATCGCCCCGCCTGATGATCGCGCAGAACGTCTCCGACGAGCTGCGGGCCCGCATCGAGCGGGCCGCGCTCCTCACCTTCCGGGCGCTCAAGCTGCGGGATTACGCGCGGCTCGACTTCCGTATCTCCTCGGAGACCGGGGAGCTCTACTTGCTCGAGGCGAATCCCAACCCCTATCTCGAGAAACAGAGCGAGCTGGCGATGGCCGGCGAGCACCGTGGGATCTCCTATACCCAGCTGATTGCCCGGATCCTGGAGTCGGCGGTGGCACGCTACCGGATGTTCAAGAAGGGCCCCTCCCCCGCGGAGCCGAGACCGCCCACCGAGGTGGAAACCAAACCCTAACTCCCGACCGGGCCGCCCGCTACGCATCAAGATGCCGCCAGCGTTTTAACCCAGCTTCGCGCGGATCGCCTTTTCCACCGTCTGCACCACTTCCGACAGTGGCAGCGAAGAGGAATCCACTCTCTGGGCGTTGTGCGCGGCTTTGAGGGGTGCGAGCTCGCGAGAGGAATCGGCAATGTCGCGCTGCTGCTGATCGGTGAGCACCTCCGTGAGCGAACGGTCAACGCCCTTCTCGAACAGCTCCTCGTACCGACGTCGGGCGCGAACAGCCGGCTGCGCGTCGAGGAAGAACTTGGCATCGGCGTCTGGGAAGACCACGGTCCCAATGTCCCGGCCTTCCAGCACCGCGCCCAGCTTGGCCTCCAACGCGAGACGTCGCTGCAAGCCAAGAAGTCCCTCGCGCACCACGGGACGACCCGAGACCTGGGAGGCGCCCATCGAGATCTCGGGGTCGCGGATGGCTGCCGAGACATCCTCGCCGTCGAGGTACACCCGGTTCTCCTCACCGGTCACCCGGAAGTCTATCTTCAGCTCCGGCAGCAGCGCCTCCAACGCGGCGTCGTCGTCGAAGGCCAGCCCGCGCCGCTTCGCGGTGAGCGCCACGCAGCGGTAGATCGCGCCGGTGTCCACCAGGGTGAACCCCAGCCGGCGGGCGAGAATCTTGGAGACGGTCGACTTTCCGGCGCCTGCCGGTCCGTCGATTGCCACGATGAACGGTCGAGTGTCCATCGACTTACCTGCCCTTTGGAGACAGGACGTCCTTCAGCTCGCGAACCAGCCGCCGGTTCTCCTCTTCCAACCCAACCGAGATCCGCAATGCGTTCGGCATGTCATAGTTGCGCAGCGGCCGGGTGATCAGCCCGCCCCGCAGCAACTGCTCGACGACCGGCGCGGCCGGCCGCCCGAGATCGACGTAGATGAAATTGGCGTGGCTCTCTGAGAGCCTCAACCCCATTCCGGATTTCTGCAGCTCCCAGGTCAAAAAGTCTCGTCCCTCGCGCGTCAGCTCGCGGGTTCTCCGCACATGGTCGGGGTCCCCCAACGCCGCAGCGGCGCCGACCTGACCCAGCGAGGTGACGTTGAAGGGCATCCGGGTGCGGTTGAGGTATCCGACCAGCTCCGGCGCCATCGCTCCGTACCCCACGCGCTCACCCGCAAGACCGTAGATCTTGCTGAAGGTCCGGAGCACCACCAGATTCGGCCAGTGCGACAGGTACTGCATCCCATCGGGATAGTCGGCCCATTCGACGTACTCGAAATAGGCTTCGTCGAGCACCAGGAGACAGTCCCTGGGAACCTGCGAGTGGAAAGCCTCCAGCTCGGCGCGGCCAAATGCCGTGCCGGTGGGGTTGTCCGGATTGGCCAGGAAGACAATCCGGGTCCTCGGGGTGAGCGCCCGGGCCATGGCCGGGAGGTCGTACCGAAAGCCGTCGCGCATCGGCACCTCGACGAGCTCTCGCCCGTGCGCCTGCAGCGCGACTTTGTACATCACGAAAGAGCCGCGGCAGAGTAACGCCTCGTCACCGGGAACGGTGAAGGTGCGGACCAGCAGCTCGATGATCTCGTTCGAGCCATTGCCCACGAAGAGCGAGGACCGCGGAAGGCCCAGGTGCTCGCCAAGGCGGAACAGCAGCGCATGATGGGAAGCGTCCGGGTAGAGGTGAAGCTCACCCAACGCCCCTCGCATCGCCTCCACCGCCTTGAGGGAAGGGCCCAAGGGGTTTTCATTGGAGGCGAGCTTCACCACTGGGGTTTCAAGCGGGAGGCCATACTCACGGCGCGTCTCCTCGATCGGCTTGCCCGGAACGTACGGTTGAAGGCTCTCGATGTTAGGCGCGATCCAGGGACGCATGGTGGAGCGTTCCGTCACTTCCCGGAAAAGACGCCCATCGCCCGGAACTTCTTGTAGCGGTCCATGACCAGACCTTCCGGTGAGAGCGGCTTAAGCTTCTTGAGATGCTCCTTGAGGGCGCGACCCAATAGCTCCGCCGCCCGGGCGGGGTCGCGGTGCGCTCCGCCCGGTGGCTCCGCCACGACCTCGTCGATGACCTTGAGCGCCAGCAGATCCTTGGCGGTAAGCTTGAGCGAGTCGGCCGCCTTCTCGGCCTTGGTCGAGTCGCGGTAGAGGATCGAGGCGCAGCCCTCCGGGCTGATGGTGGAGTAGATGCTGTTCTCCATCATCAGCACCCTGTTCCCCACGCCGATCGCCAGCGCGCCCCCGGAGCCCCCCTCGCCGATCACCGTGGAGATGATCGGGACCTTGAGCCTGCCCATCACCTCGAGGTTCACCGCGATCGCCTCGGCTTGACCGCGTTCCTCGGCGCCAATGCCTGGATAGGCGCCGGGCGTGTCGACGAAGGTGAAGATCGGCCGGCCAAACCGTTCCGCCAACTCCATCAGTCGCTTCGCCTTTCGGTAGCCCTCGGGACGGGGCATGCCGAAGTTTCGCGCCATGTTCTCCTTGGTGTTGCGGCCCTTCTGATGGCCCAGCACCAGGACCGGATCGCCTTCGAACCGGGCGAATCCGCCGATCAGAGAGGCGTCTTCGCCGAACGAGCGGTCCCCCGCCATCTCGAAGTAGTCGGTGAAAAGGAAGCCAATGTAGTCGAGAAAGTAGGGCCGCGCGTTATGCCGCGAGAGCTGAACAACCTGCCAACGGCTCAGGTCATTGAAGATCTCTCCTTGAAGCCTCTTCGCCTTCTTCTCGAGCTTTCCGATCTCCGCCGAGAAGTCGATTGAGCCGCTCTGGGAAAGCACCTTGAGCTCGTCAATCTTTTTCTCGAGCTCGATGAGGGGACGCTCGAAATCGAGCGCGTAACCGACGCTGGTCGCCATGAGTACTCTCCACTACGCCGCTTTGATCTTGGCGGTAGCGGATAGGGCATACCAGGCGGTCCGAAACGCCTTGAGCTCCCGCAGCCCTGCCGGATGTCTCCCCAGGGCCGGCGCAACGGTCACCGGCAGCCCCAGCTTCTTCTCGACGTTCTTGGCCGCGGTCAGCTCTAGCTTGCGCCGGTTCTCGCACTTCTCGCAGGTGGACTTCGGCAGCACGCGGTTGACCAGCACCCGCTCCACCGCTCGCTTCTGAACTTGGAGGTGCTGCACCAGCCGCTCAGTCCGCGCGGCCGCTAGATCCTCGCCCCGGGTGACCACGACGAAGCGCGACTCGGCCGGAGAGGCGAGCGCCTCTTCAAACCTCTTCACGTGGCGCAGCAGACCGGCGACGTCGTCCGTCAGGTCGCCCAGCCCCTTCGCTCGATACTTGGAGAGGACCGCGTGCAGCGCGGTGAGCCAGCTCTTGGCCGGACCGGCCACGTCGGTCAGCCGCACGAAGGGGCTGGTCGGCAGGGTGTCGACCACGATCCGCTTGAATCGCTCCTGAATCAGCGCATCGGTGAGGACCGCCAGGCCGGCGAACTCCTCGAAGCCACTGGGAACCAGCTCTAACAGATTTTTCAACACTTCGCGATCCGCGGGCGCGTCACCTCTGGGCAGGGAGTCGAAAGCGGCCTCCGCCTTCTCCTTCCAACGGCGGCGCAGCGTATTGAACCAGCCTGTCGCATCCAGCTCCCGGGCATAGAGCCCCTTGGTTCCCTTTACCTGGGTTTCGGTGTCGGTGAGCCGGCTCTGCAGCACGTCCGAGAGCGAGTGAGAGGCCTCGGTGGAGATCAGCAGCACGGGCCCCTCCTTCTCGGTCAAGGTCACCGCGGCCGCAGCAGCACAGGAGCTCTTCCCTACGCCCCCCTGCCCTACGAAAAAGATCAGCCGCGTGGGCGGCAATGGCGGTGCCGCGATTGGCGGCATCGAGGGCGCTCGGACCAGAGCCGGCGGACCCTCCGAGGGTTGGAAGTCCAACGTCTTGGAGCCGGAGCCGGATTCCTTGCCGTTCGACCACTCCTTGGCCAGCTTGCGCGCCGCTTCCAGACCGCGCGGCGCCAGCTCGCGGCGGCCGACCAAGGCCACGGGAAGCCCCTTGTCGATCTGCTGAAACTTCCGAACGTGAGGCGCCTGAAGCCCCCGGCGACCCAGACAGGCGGGACAGCCGTTGCGCTCCTCGACCTGGTTCACCACCAACTCACTCACCGGAATCCCGCGCTCCTTGAGCTGTGCGCAGAGCTGACGGGTCTGGGTCTCGGAGACCGGCTCCGCCAGCGCGATCAGGTGGAAAGCAGTCTTAGAGGGGTCCCGCAGGAAAGCGGAGAGCCTGTCGAGGCGAGCACTTAGGGTATCGAAGAACTCTCGCGGCGGCGCCTCTTTCTTGCCCTTGATCCGCTCCGAGCCCCGAATCGCAGCCAGCGCCTTCTTGAGCGCGGGGGCCGCGTCGAGCAACCGCAGCGCGTGGCTGGTAGGCGCCAGATCCAATACGATCCGCTCGTAGCTGCCGTCCTCCAGAGACTCGACTGCGCGCAGCAGGCCCAGAAGCTCCTCAAGTCCGGTGGTGGGGATTCCAAAGACCACGCGGAAGTCCCCTTCGGACCAGATCGCGCCCTTGGCCGAAATCTCCTTCAGCGCTGCCTGGAACTCCGCGACGAAGGGCCTCTGGAGCTCCCCCGGTACGAACTCCTGAACGAAGAGGCCGCCGTTCCCCTTGCCGGGGACCAGCTTGGTCGGCTTAGCCGAGAGCTTCTTCTTGAGGAAGTCGGAGAGCGCTTCCGCGGTGTCGGAGGCAGTAAGCAGAACCCTGTCCTTCGGGCTCTCCTCGATCAGGTTCAACGCAAACGCAGTGGCGAGCGTGGTCTTCCCTGCGCCCCCCTTCCCGCCAAACAGATGCAACACTGGACCGTCACTCATCGCAAGCAAGCCTTCCTCGACCGGCATGGCCCCGGGCGCTAGGAAGGCGCTCATCGGTACTGCCACCTAAGCGCGTTCGGCTGCTAGCCTGGAGCTTACGGTGCCGGACCGGGGTACTCATCCTCTTCTTCAACTTAAAAGTCAAGCCATGGCAGGGGTTTCGGGCTTGCCGCCGGCGGCCTGCAGAGCTTTCGCCTCGTCGGCGTAGCGGTGCAGCTTGTTGTAGAGGGTTTTCTCGCTCACCCCCAGGCTCTCGGCGGTCCGGGCTTTGTTCCCGTTGTTCCGCTGAAGGCTGCCGAGGATGTACTCCTTCTCCACATCGTCCAGCGGCAGCCCGTAGGGCGTGTGGAACTGCTGTCGTTCCGGGGACTTGACCGCCATGTCGGGCGGGAGGTGTTCTTGGAGGATCAGCTCCCCTTCGCAGAGGATCATCGCCCGCTCGACGGCATTGCGGAGCTCCCGGATGTTCCCTGGCCAGTCGTACTGCTTGAGAATCTGCAGGGCCTCGGGATGGACGCCGGTGACGTGCTTCGCCGACTCCGAGCTGAACTTCTCCACGAAGTGCTGGGTCAGGAGGGGGATGTCCTCGCGGCGGTCGCGAAGGGGCGGCAGCGGGATCTGGAAGACGTTCAGCCGGAAGAAGAGATCCTCGCGAAAACGACCGGCCTTCACTTCGGCCTTGAGGTCCCGGTTGGTGGCGCAGAGCACGCGGGCGTCCACTTCGAGCTCCACCTTGCCGCCCACACGTCGCAGGCGGCCCTCCTCCAACACGCGGAGGAGCTTCGCCTGCAGCTCGAAAGGGATCTCTCCGACCTCATCCAAAAACAAGGTGCCCCCGTGGGCCAGCTCGAAGACGCCGGGGCGGCGCTGATCGGCGCCGGTGAAGGCGCCGCGCTCATGGCCAAAAATCTCGGACTCCATCAGCGTCGCCGGAATCGAGGCGCAGTTGATCGCGATGAACCCCTTTTCCCGGCGCGGGGACAGATTATGGATCGAACGCGCCACCATCTCCTTGCCGGTTCCCGACTCACCGAAGATCGCGACCGAGGCCTTGGCCGGGGCGACTTTCTGGATCAGATCGAAGACCCGCCGCATCTCCTGCGACTGCACCACGAACTCGGTGCCGCCCAGCTGCTTCAAACGGCGGCGCAACCCCTGCACCTCACGCATGGTCTCGCGCTTCTCCAGAGCGCGGTCGATACAGACCTTCAGGCGCGCGGGATCCAGCGGCTTCTCAATGAAGTCGTAGGCCCCCTGCCGGATCGCCTCCACTGCCGTGTCGACCGTGGCGCGCCCGGTCAAAAGCACCACCGGACAGTCCGGGATGTCCTCCTTGAGCGCTCGCAGCAGCCAGAGGCCGTCACTCTCGGGCATCGCCAGATCGCTCAAGACGACGTCGGGGTGGAACTCCAGCGCGCGCTTGATCGCCTGGTGGCCGTCCGAGGCGGTCTCGACCTTATGACCCCAGGCGGTCAACAGCTCCGCCATCGCCTCGATGCTGGCCGCCTCGTCGTCGACTGCGAGAATTCGTGCTCCGCTCATGATGTCGATCTCCAGCCGCTCACCGGCCCGCCAAGGGCAGAGTCATTTCGAAGAGGGCGCCTTCCACTTTCACCGCCCCACCCGCGCGCGCGGCCATGCGCTGCAGCGCGGGAACCGCTCGGTCGAACGGCTCGGAGTCGTCGCCCGAATCCTCCACCGTGTAGGTGAGACCTTTCTCATGGGTGCCGGCGAGGCGAACCCTTATCGCGCCGCCGGCTCTGGAGCGCGCCAGACCGCGCAGGATCGGTTGGGCGGCGAGGAAACTCAGCGCGCCCGACTCCCAGTTGATTCCCGTCCTCTGCGGGCCGGCGAGCTCGGCTTCCAACCTCACCTGAGCGCGACGGATCTCGTGTCCCAGCGCGGCGATTGCACGGTCGACGGCGTGGGAGAAGTCGACCTCGTTGGCCATAGGGCGCTGACTCATGAAGTCGTTAAACAACTTCAAAACCTCGTCGACCCGCGCGATCTGCTCGCGCATCGCGGAGAGGTTCCGCTCCTGACCAGGAGGGACCGCTCCTCCGGGCGCGCGCAGCTTCTGAGCCAGAACGCCGATGTTGATCGAAAGGGCGTTGAGCGGATTTCGCGCTTCGTGGACCAGGCTTTCCATCAGCCTAGCCGAGAGCTGCTGACGCGCCGCGCCGATCAACTCGCAATCCGCGTCACCGCCCAAAGGGGATGCAGAGGAACCATCGGCCGAGGAGAGCTGAGAAGCATCGTGCACACCCTAGGGTCTACGCCGCAGCGGCCGGAGTGCACAATGTGATCCGGAAAAATTTTCCGAAGAATGTCGTCCGGCAACGGTTGGCCAAACCCCTACCCGACTTGGGCTGGATTCTCTCCTGCCGTGAGTCCCACCAGCTCGATCCGGAGCTTCGCAGCGACCTCGAAGATCCGCGGGTCGCGGTAAAACTCTCCAAAGACGATCCGCTGGCAGCCGGAGTTGGTGATCAACTTGAAGCAAGACCAGCAAGGGCTGGCGGTCGTGTAGACGGTGGCGCCGTCGATCGCCACGCCGTTCTTGGCAGCCTGGATGATCGCGTTGGCCTCGGCATGCACCGTGGCCACACAGTGATCGTTCTCCATCTGGTGACCCGCGTCGTCGCAGTGGGGGAGACCGCGGATCGAGCCATTGTAGCCGGTGGAGAGGATGGTCCGGTCGCGGACCAACAACGCCCCTACCCGCTTGCGGTCACAAGTTCCGCGGCTGGAGACCTGCCGCGCGATGTCCATGAAGTACTGGTCCCACGAGGTGCGCTCGGCCATAGCCCTAGACCTAGCCGGAGGGATGCGCGGGGATCAAGGGGATCAAGCGGTGTCTCGCTGCTAGCGTGCCGCACGGGCGCCGCTGGTCGCGCTGGCGGGGAGCAGCCGGCCAAAGCCGTTGGCCTGGAGGAAATCGCGGACCTTGGCACTGGGAGCTGCAAAGGTTTCTCCCGGCATCGGCACATCGAAGGAATAGCTCTGCTCGGCCACCGCGAAGCCGACCTTCGCGGTCCGGTAACCCTCCACGATCGCCAGGAGCTTCCCGGAGGTTCGGGAGAAAACGCCGCCCCCTGAGGCTCCGTACCCGATCGCCGCGTCGGTCTTGAGGACCATCGGCTTGCGGCTTTGGCGATCCCACTCCACCTGGGAGATCATTCCGCCCGAGAGGGAGACAGACTTCCCGTAGGGCGCGGCGGCGACCACCACATCCGAGCCCAGCTCCAGCTCGTCATCTTCGGCGAGGAGCGCCGGCTCCAGAACCACGCCCCGCACCTTGATCAGCGCGAGGTCCATCTCGGGCGCCTTGCCGATCGCCACCGGCTCGGCGCTGTACTCCACCGTTTCCGGGCCGTACTCGACCACGATAGTTAGGCCCGGCTTCTCCAGTCCTTCGACCGCCAGCGCGTGCGCGTTGGTCAGCACGTAGCTCGCGTGCCCGGTAGCGCGCGCCTCGGATCCAACCACGACCCCCGAGGCGGTCTGGCGCGCTTCCTTGCCGTCGTAGACGAACACCCGAACGTTATGCGGAAGAATCCGCTGCGCCACCGAGCGCGGGGCGGCCCCGGTTAAGAGCGAGGCAGAGCGTGTCAATGACGCGGGGGGATGGGCAGCGCAACCGATGAAAAGTCCAGAAAAGGCGAGAAGTCCGAGGGTCCCGAGAGTTTGGCGAAAGGCCATTCACGCTCCAGAAAAACCAGTGTCGAGTAGCGGATGATCGCTCAGGACGAGGCGCATGGGAATTGGAGGGAAGGTGGGATGGCGGCCCCTATTGCGCGTACCGCTTCCGAACCAGGAAGAGGATCGAATCGCGAGCGCAGTACTCGCAGTAACCATAGCGGGTGTTCATCGCCTGCAGCGTCGTGACCACCTGAACCTGCTCCTTGACGGAGAGCAGGTTCTTCTCGCCGGAGAAGTGCTTGAGGATGTTCTCCGCATTTCGTCCCAGCACGCGCTTTCGTTCCTCGAAGAAATGGGCGCGCAGGTGTTTGAAAAGGTCCGGGAAGATCCGCCGGTAGTCGATCTGACCGTCCGGGTGGTCCAGTCGATGGGCGCCAACCTGAGCGATCAGGCCGCGGCGGAAGTCGCCCACATCCTCGCCTTTGGGCATGACGATCGCCTCGAGCTCGCCCATCCGGCTCTCATCCGGTCGCTCCATCTCACCGGTGATCCGGTTGCGCATCTTCTCGCCTTTGACCCAGTGCGAGACGTTCTGGATGTAGCGCTCGAAAAGCTCGACGTACTGTCCCTCCGAGACCAGTCCCATCGACTCCCGGACTTCGTCGTCGATCTGGTCGAGCAGCTCCGATTCGACCAGACGGACGAACTCGTGTGGGTCGTGGTAGCCGTCCATCACCTCCTGCTGGAGGAACTCATAGACGCTCTTGTCCTTGCAGAGCGTCTCGATCTCCCCGAAGACCGCCAGCGCCGTGAGGCAGCGGAAATCGGGGCTTTGCGCCGCATTGAAGAGCGCGGTCTTCATCTCGCGGGCCGAGGCGCCCGTGCGACCCTCATAGTTGGGATAGGCATCCGCTTCGCCGTAGATGTCCGGCAGGCTCTTTCGAAGCTCCTTGGCCTGGGACATGCTCAGCCGCTCCGGGAGCCCGCCATCCTCATAGAGGTGCAGCTTCTCGATGGGGCTCAGCCGCTCGATGATCTCCTTCACCTCGGAGGGATATCGTTCGGCGATCGGCTTCTTGAGCCGCGTCAACACCGCCCACTTGGCCGCGACCTCGATCGCGTGCGGAGCAATGTGCTTGCCCAGCGTCTCCTGCGTCAGCTGAGAACCATAAATCTCCTGCTCCACCCGGTAACGGCGCAGATAGGGCACCCGCACCAACTCGATCCGCGCCTTGAAGGAGGCGAAATCGGGCAGCTCCTTGAAAGCAGCCAGGTGTTTTTCGTTGGATGAGGCGATCATCACCTCGTCCAGCTGCAAGATGAAGTGCTCCAGCGGGACCTCTCCAGTTTCGCTGGCGCCGAGCAGATACTTGAAGGCCTCCAGAGGCCGTTTGAGGAGGTCGGCGTATTCGATCAGCCCCCGATTGCCGCTCACGAGCGGTCCCGTGGGCTCGAACAGCACCGTGTTCTGCAGGGCGGGCGGCATGTTGAGCTGGGACTTGTCGGCGCTCACCTGATGGTATCCGGCATCGACGCTCATCTGCGGCTCTACCGTTACCGTGCCCACCAGGTAACGGCGTGAGAGGCTGAAACGTTCGACCCGGACGTGCCGGAGCACTTTCAGGAAATCCCCGCCGTAGGCGGAGAGGAGTGCGCTATAGATGCGGCGACACTTGTGACAGAGCTCACCGTCGGAGGCTCGGGCGGAGAGCACGAAGTCCTCCGGAGGCTTCTGGCCGCTCTGGACGGCTGCCTCGAAAAGGGCCGCCCGGCTCCGCTGCGGGAGCAAGAACAGCGGGGGATCCTTCATCTCGCAGTTGAGCAGAAGGTCAATGTTCTCCGCGCTCAGGTGCGCGAAGCTGGTCAGCTCGCTCTTATCCGGTGGATGGTCTCCGAACCCGATCGAGCCCTTCACCAGCTTCTCTGTCGGGAAGACCCACTGGATGCGGTAGAGCGCGCCTTCGGGCTGAAGCGAGTACTGCTCCAGTCCGCGCTTCATCGCGTCGACCAACGTCGACTTGGCCGAGCCGTTGGGCCCATGCAAGAGGATCAGCTTGTTGACCCGGCGCGCACGGGTGAAGGTGCCGAGCAGCCGGTATAGGGCGTTCTGAACCTCCTCCTGCCCCGCGACCCGAGCGGCCCGATCGCCGTCCGCACGGTCGAAGATCTTGAACCGTTTGAGGGGGCCGGAGGGATGACTCACCGGCTCGCCGCCAAATGAATCGATCGCGTCGCGCAGGTACTGCGCCGCGTTCCGCGCCTGCTGCCAGGGATTCTGCTTTAAATAGGCGACGTACTCCTCAAACGAGAGGAGGGTGCGTCCCTCGACGAACTGCTGTGAGACCTCGTTGCCCACCTCTTGGAGAAAACGTTTTGCTTCCACGCGATAGCTCCGGAGCTTGGGGGCTTGTGGTGACACTCCAAGTTGTAGCGCGGTCACGGCCCTTCCGCCGATTTTTCGGGTCCGATTTAACTCTCGTCTAAGCTCCGAAGAATGCCGAGGGAACCGATCATCGGAGTCGACCTGGGGACCACCAACTCCTGCGCGGCCTTTGTCGGGCCCGACGGCGCGGTGAAGCTGATTCCCTACAAAGGTGGCGACTACACCATCCCATCGATTTTCGCGATCGACGACAAGGGCAATGAGCTCCTGGGTCACGAGGCCAAGCGGCAGTGGCAGCTCAACCCGCGCAACACCATCTACGGAGCCAAGCGGTTGGTGGGACGCGGCTTCAAGAGCGAGATCGTTGAGACGATGAAGAAGGTGGTCCAGTACAACGTTCGCCCCGGCGGCGAGCACGACGTGCTGGTGGACGTGGCGAAGAAGAGCTTCTCGATGCAGGAGATCAGCTCCCGCATTCTGAACAAGATTCGCGAGGTCGCCTCCAACTACCTCCGGGTGCCGATCAACAGGGCAGTGGTCACCGTCCCCGCCTACTTCAATGACCGCCAGCGGCAAGCAGTGAAAGAGGCGGGGAAGCTGGTGGGACTGGAAGTGGTGCGGATCATCAATGAGCCCACCGCCGCCGCCCTAGCCTATGGGGTGGGCAAGGGACTGCAGAAGAAGGTCGTGATCTACGACCTGGGTGGGGGGACATTCGACATCTCGATCATCGAGATCCGGGACCGCGTGTTCGAGGTGAAGGCGACCGGGGGGGATATCTTCCTGGGCGGCATCGACTTCGACAACGCGATGATCCATTGCGTCCTGAAGGACTTCGAGAAGAAGACAGGCATCGACCTGGCGACCGACCCGGTGGCGATGCAGCGGATCAGGGACCTGGCCGAGCGAACCAAGTGCGATCTCTCCACACGGGAGGAAGCCCCTTTCAACATCCCGTTTATCACCATGACCCCACAAGGTCAGCCGGTGAACGTGGACATGCGGTTCAGCCGCAAGCTGCTGGAGGAGCTGACCGCGAGCCTTCTCGACCGCTCTCTCCAGATCGTCGCTCGAGTACTGGTCGATTCGGGGCTGTCCACACAGGAAATAGATGAGGTGATGCTGGTGGGCGGGCAGACCCGCATGCCCGCTGTCCAGGAGCGGCTGACCAAGTTCTTCGGAAAGGCCCCTTCCAAGGGTGTTCACCCAGATGAGGCCGTGGCGATCGGCGCAGCGCTCTACGCCCATTCGCTCGAGGACGACACGAATCTAAAAATCCAGCTTCTTGACGTGATCCCAATGGCGATCGGCCTGGAGCGGGCCGGTGGCGCCTTCCACACCGTCTTCCCGCGGAACGCGTCCATCCCGAACGCCAAGCAGATCTCCGCAACCACCAGCTTCGACAATCAGACCGAGTTGGCGATGCGGATCTTCCAGGGCGACAACGCGAAGGTAGCGGACAACGAGCTGTTGGGCGAGTTCACCTTCTCCGGCATCCGCTCAGATAAGACCGGAGCGGTCCAGGTGGAGATCACCTTCGACGTCAACATCGAGGGGATCCTGACCATGCGGGCCCGCGATCCTGCCTCGGGCAAGGAGATGAAGACCACGGTCCGAGTCACGCAGTCATAGGGCTTTGGTTTTGCGCCCTTAGGTGAAGATGGCAACTTCTCGCCGATGGGGTTCGAAAATATTCCAAGGATTCAATAATTCTTGGTGGTGTGCGATGGGCTTTGGAGCAAATTGGGGCGGCGTCGGAGCTACGATTGCTGGTACGGGCGGCTTCTTCTACGGGGTCAAGCGAGCTGCCGACGAATTGAAGGCCGATCAACGACCGGTGGAGTGGACCTCGGGCCGTGCCGTCAAGCATCTGTTGAAGCGCGGCGTGTGCACCGCTGCTGCGGCCGCTCTGGCGGGTTGGGTCGTCGGAGCAGGCGCCCAACAGGGTAAACAGTTCTTTGACGCCAAGCCGATTCGTGAGGCGGCGAAAGCCCACGGCAATGAGGTTTTCGAGGAGCTGAAGAAGATAGGCATGGATGCTGGCCAGGCAAAGAAGGCGGGTGTTCAGGCGACCGCCGCTTACAAAGAGATCTTCTCCATCACGGGTAACGCGGACCTCGCCAAGACCACAAACGTGATTGAGACCGGCGTCCAGCGGTTAAATGCAGCAAAAGCCGCTGGAGAAGTGGGCTCTGCCGCGTCGAAGGAGGCCTTCAAGGCTTGGACACCGCTGGCATCGACAGGCGCTACTTATTCGGACGCTGGCGCGCCAGAGAAGTTCAAGACCTTTGACGCCATGAGAGCAGGTCACAATAAGCAAACCAAGCAAGGTCTTAAAGAGTTTAACAAGGCTGTTAGTGCGGCCGGCGGCCAACTGGTCAACTCTCCGGATGTCAGCGGAACTTCAGGGCGAGATGTACCTGAAAGTAGACATGGTCCTCAGGAATCTGGAACAGATTCCGGAAATGCCCTGCCCTCCCAGCTGACAATGCCCGACGGAACTCCCATTGATCCATCCGACTCCGCAGCGTTGTCGGAGTATAGGAAAGCACACTTGGAGATCTCAGGCAATGTCGCCGAGAGGGTCGCAAGCGAGCTGAGCTGGGATGCGGGAGAAGTAGCGGGTAGCAGGAAGGTGGTGGAGAGCGCTTATGACACGGTTCTCGAGTTCTCCGGTGACCCAGCCAAGGCAGCCCAGAGCGCGCGCAATGTCGTAGATTACCGAGATGCCTTGATCAAGAACTCTCGCCAGGAGGGCCAAAAGGCCGCCAACACGGCCGCTGCGGCGCTTGGAGTATCTGCCAAACACCCCGAGATAACACCGGGAATGGAAACAGCAATCGTTAAGGCTAGAGGCGACGGGGCAAGCACTTATCTGGAAGTGGCCGACGTGGAACGGGGGTATTGGAAGAGTTTGGAAGAAGAGGTCCTGAAAGCTGCCCGCAACGGGACGAGTTAGAGGGGACCGCGTGGACAGATCTTACTCGGCCATCGCGTCGCGGCGCCTGCGCTTACCCGGAAGAGAGACCGGATCGCGAAGCGCGTTGATGGTTTGGTGCGTCTTTGCGTCATTCCGAGCGCGCTGGCGGCCACCTCCAGCGCCGCAGCCCTGCTCCCCGAGCCATGAACATGTCCCAACCCCTTATTTTGTCGCGGCCGGAGAGGGACAAGTTGCGCCCAGCGTTTGCCTATCACGACTTCGCTCACGTACAACTTCGAAGCAACTTGGTTCACCCCCGCGAAGATAAAACCGACTGAGTAGCGGGTGACCACGAAGGGATATCGAGATGACTGATATGAACGTGAGTTGGGATTCGACTGGCTGAGCAGGTCGGCCAGCCTTCTGGCACTGCTATTCTTGTTGCGAGCTCGCTGCGACCAGGATCACCTTCCCCTGTCAAACTGTCGCCAACGGAGCTGCAACGAGGGACAAGCTTCCTCGCGGCGGGGGACATCTGCGCGCAAGCCGTCCGAGAGTTTGCGCGACCCGAGACTCTCTAGGTACAGGCTTCCGCAAGACATCAGCTCAAAATCGAGGAGATCTTGACCATGCGGGCGCGCGATCCCGCGTCGGGCAAGGAGATGAAGACCACGGTCCGGATCACGCAGTCATAGGAGCCGCGGGTATTGACCCGGGAAGCCCGGACTTGATCCGCAAAAGTTTTTTGCACCGCTTGACCCTGGAAGGAGTGAATGGCTGGATGCAGCGGCATGTCAGGACCCCACGATGGGCTGGTGAAGTGGGCCTTCGGTCAACCGGAGCGAGCCGCGGAGGAATTGCGCGCGGTGTTGCCCTCCGCCCTGGTGGCGCTCTTGGACTGGCCCAGCCTCAGGTTGGAACCCGGGAGCTACATCGACGATGCTCTGAAGGGTCGCTACTCGGACCTCCTTTTCTCCGTGAATACCTCGGCAGGAGCCACGGCACAGCTTTTCGTTTTATGCGAGCACCAGAGCTCGACCGACTCGTTGATGGCCTTCAGGATGTTGAGGTACATGCTCAGAATCTGGGAGCGTTGGCTGGTGGAGCATCCTGACGGCAAGGGACTTCCGGCGATTATCCCCCTGGTGCTCCACCACGGGGCCTCGAGATGGTCCGCCCCGGTGGAATTCATGGCGTTGATGGACTTGGAAGGGTCTTTGAAGGAAGCCGCCGCGCCCTTCATTCCCAACTTCCGCTTCCTCCTGGACGACTTGGCCGTGGAGTCCGACGCCCGCCTGCGGGCCCGGGCCGCGGATGCCCTGACTAAGCTGGTCCTCCTCGCCCTCCGCCACGGCCGGGTGGACCTCGGCACCCAACTCCTCAGCTTCGTGGACCTCATGGGTGAGGTATTGGAAGCGCCCCATGGAGTGGATGCGGTTCGCCGGGTGTTGACGTATGCTTTGGATGTCACCGACGGGATGACGGTCGAAACCCTCCGAAGAGACTTAGTGCCTCTTCTGGGTGCCAAAATAGAGGAGGTCATCATGACAGGCGGTCAACAGCTCCGGGAGGAAGGGCGCCAGGAGGGCGTCCAGCTGGGTCGCCGAGAAGGGCGCCAGGAGGGGCGTCAGGAAGTCTTGATCCGTCAGCTTCGGGTTAAATTTGGGCAATTG
>JBGTHI010000011.1:0-3404 GCA_041746295.1 Myxococcaceae bacterium | reverse complement strand
GGCGGGATCCCCGGGCGGGACGCCCTCCGGGACCATCTGGCCCAGGTGCACTCCAGCCCGATGGAGACGCCCGCCTCCAAGAGGGGAAACTTCCTCTTTCAGAGCCGGAAGGAGCGGGGGCTGGAGCACAGCCGGCTGGTGGTCATCTACCCCGATGGCCGTGAGAGGGTGCTGATCGATCCGAACCGCTGGGACCATGGACCCGACGCTGGCCTCAAGGGCGTAACCATCTCCCCGGATGGCTCCAAGCTGGTCTACCAGGTGGCGCACAACAACTCCGACTCCTGCACTCTTCATTTGCTGGATGTGCGCTCGGGTCAGCGCTCGCCGCTCGACTCGATCCCGGGCGTCTACGGGGAGGTGGTGTGGGACGAGGAAGGGGAGGGCTTCTTCTACGTCCGCAAGCAGATGGAGTCCGGAGGTAGCTTCGTCACCGGCTACCACCAGGTCGGCACGCCGATGGACGACGACACCTCCCTGGTGGAGTCGATGCTGGGCCTGCACAAGGCAGGGCCCTATCTGGTGATCGAGGGGACGATGCGGGGGACCACCCCGTCGGATCCGCCCATCTCCTCGGTGATGATTCGGCCGCGCACCGAGCCCAGCGGTCCGGCTCCTTTTCGGGACCTGATCCGCGGCGTCCAGTCCGACTTCACCCACTTCGTGGAGGCAGAAGGCAAGCTGCTGATGGTCGCGCACGATCCGTCGCACAAGGGCAAGGTGCTGAGGATCGATCCAGAGCAGGTGGGGCCCCCCACCTGGGACGAGGTGGTTCCCGCCGACCCCGACTTGGTCCTGCAGTCGATGTGGGGCGTGGGAGATCATCTGGTCTTGAGCTACCTCGACAACGGGGTGAACCGCCTTAAGCTCTGCAAGTCGGACGGCACCGACATGCGGGAGATCGAGCTGCCCGCCGAGGGGATCGTGGAGCGGTTGGCCGAGGAGGACCTCGATGACCGGCTGCTGCTGCGCCTGGAGTCCTTCACCCATCCCACCGAGTTCCTGTCCCTGGATCCAGAGGCCGGTGCGGTCACTTCCCTGGGGCAGATCGAGGTCGATGGTTTCGATCCTTCCCGTTACGAGGTCGAGCGCGTCACCTATCCCTCCAAGGACGGGACCGACATCCCGATGACCCTGATCCGCAGGCTCCGCGGATCGAAGCCGGATGGGGAGCCGTCGGAGCCCGCGCCCACACTTCTCTACGGCTACGGCGGCTACAGCATACCGATGCTCTCCGACTTCAAGCCGTCGTTGGTCCCCTGGCTGGATCGGGGAGGGGTCTTCGCCCTGGCTCACATTCGAGGCGGCGGCGAGGGTGGCAAGGCCTGGCACGAAGGGGGCGCTCGGGAGAACAAGCAGAACACCGTCGAGGATCTGATCGCCGGCGGAGAGTACCTGGTGGACCGGAACATCACCAATCGCTCCAAGCTGGCAGTGCAGGGCGGATCGAATGGCGGTCTGATCGCCGGCGCAGCGCTAACCCATCGCCCCGATCTTTTCCGGGCAGGGCTGGTCGATGTGCCGATCCTGGACATGGTTCGCTTCTCCGCGATGGAAGATGGCAACGCGGGAGGTGTCGAGTTCAGCGATCCCGACGATCCCGCACAGATGCAGGCTCTGACCGAGCTGTCGCCTTATGCGCGGCTCAACGAAAGCCAACTCTACCCGGCCATCCTCTTCTCCACCCGGGACAGCGACAACCGCTGCCCTCCCGCCCACTCTTGGAAGATGGCGGCGGCGATGCAGCAGGGCATGCTGACCAAGGGGCCGGTCCTGGTTCGCACTATGGAGAAGGCGGGCCACTCCGGGGCCGCCAGTCTGTCCAAGATGGTGGAGGAGAAGGCGGATCAGTACGCCTTCTTGTTCCAGCAACTGGGCCATTCAATCGACGGGGCGGAAGCCTCCCAGGCTCCGGAATCACCCGAGAGCCCGACGCTGTGGCAGCTCCCCAAGCCTAAGGCCTCGTAGCGGCAACGCACGGGTCGCGAATACTGAGACTGGACCCGCGGGAGGTCGGCCCCGCCGACTGGCAGGAGCTCTTTCGGAGCGATCCGGGATCGGAGCTCCTCTCTTTCAGGGTGGTAGGCGACAAGCTGGCCCTGAACATTCTGCGAGATGGGGTGAGTCACCTTGAGCTGACCCGACTCGATGGCACGGAGCCGCGGGAGATCGACCTGCCGGTGAAAGGTCGCCTGGAGCTTCGGAAAGACGAGAGGAAGGGGGTGCTAACCGTTTCGCTGGAATCCCTCGCCGAAGCGCCGCGCTATTTCCAGCTCTCGGCGGACGGCGGAATGTTGGGGCCGATTTCGGGAGCGGGCGGGGGGCTGAGCCGTTCGGATCGGTACGAAGTGCGCCGCGAATTTTATCGGTCCAAGGACGGCATTTCCATTCCGCTCACTTTGATCGCGCGAGCGGGCGACTTCGAGAGGGGGACTCGGCCGGTGCTGTTGGAGGGCTACGGCGGGTTTGGGGTGCCGATCGAGGCCCGGTTTCGATCCGATCTCATCCCGTGGCTCGATCGCGGCGGAGTGTTGGCCCTTCCGGCGCTGCGAGGCGGAAGCGATCTGGGCCAAATCTGGTACGCTTCTGCGACTCGCCACAACAAACAGCGAACGATCGATGATCTGATCGCGGCCGCCGAGCATCTGGTCGAGAGAGGGCTGACCCGGCCGGAGCTGCTGGGCGTCAGCGGCGGCTCCCATGGCGGCCTGGTAGTGGGTGCCGCGATCACCCAGCGGCCGGAACTGTTCAGAGCGGCGCTGATCGATCATCCGATTCTGGATCTGGCTAGACACCCCCAGCTGAGCTCCCACGGGGGTCGAACCGATGAGTATGGCCGGCCTGATCGGGTCAATGAGTTGGAGGCGATGCTGAGCTACTCGCCTTATCACAACGTCCGCGAGGGGGTCGTCTACCCCGCGGTGCTCTTCACGACCGGCGACAGCGACGACCGCGTACTCCCCGCCCATGCCTGGAAGATGGCTGCACGGCTGGAGCGCGAGCGGTCCAAGGGTCCGATCCTGGTACGGACGCTCCCTGAGACCGGCCACTTTGGTCCGGTCTCGCCAGCACTGCACTCTCGACATGCAGCGGAGTGGCTGGCTTTCCTCGCTCGGGAAGTAGGACTGCCCGCGGAGCCTCTTCCGCCGCGGCGTAGTTTTACCGAAAATCGAGAATCCGATCGCCGGACTTGAGCTGCGACAACACGTCGCCCTGTCGCCTCGACAATGGATCAAACCCTCAACCCCTCTCCGAGGAGAATGCCATGAACAGCCTGCGCGGCGTCACCCCCCCAGACTTCAAATCCGTAGCCACTATGGCCGTCATCGGCGCGGCTGCCCGGGGCATCCTCGGTGCCGTCGCCGCCGCGATCAGCGCGGAGAAGGGAGAGAAGTTCTCCAGCG
>JBGTHI010000010.1:0-3485 GCA_041746295.1 Myxococcaceae bacterium | reverse complement strand
AGCTGGAGAACTTCTGCGTCCCCCAGTCCCAGAGGCTTAGGTCCGCGCGCTCCAGATCAGGGCTGCTCTTTTTTACGTCGAAGGCCTGAACGCTATACCCCACCACCAGCCCGAGGGTGGCCCCGGCCGCAGTGTGACGGCCGATCGATCCCAAATCCATGGCGCGCCCGGGATTGGCCTGGGAGAGCCTGCGTTCGCGCAGCGCTTGACGGCCTCCGGCCCCCAGGCCGAAGAGGGCGCCGAAACCCAGCACGACTACCGGTCTGACTTGGCCCATATGCCACTCAGCGAAAGAGTTATACCTAAGGAGTTATCGCGCCCACCTCGGACGATGTTTCTCTCTAACTTTGAGAGCCACAAGATCAAGCAGCTGAATTCATTCAGCCCGTCTGGTGTCCGCCGGGCTTGGGGGCGGCGACTCCGGAAGCTCCGACGCGATCTGCCGGAGGGCACGGGAGATGTTCCGGCTTTGAACTTCCAGAACATAGGCCCTGGCGCCGCTGGTGACGGCGCTTTTTGCCATCAGGTGCCACAGCTGGGTTCCGGGGACGTTCGGCCGCAGCTCGGGCCATTCCCGCATCTCCCCCGCGAAGCGCCGGAACACCGCTCGACGCACCGTGCCCAGGATCGCGCCGCGCATCATTCGCAGAGCCACCCGACTCGCCCGGTATTTCGAGAGCTTCGTTGCCGCCGCTTCCAGGTCCGAGCGCCTGAGGCTGCTCTCGGGATCCGCCACCAGCCGGCGGATCGCCTCCAGCTCCTGTCCCCACCGCACGCCGTCGAGACCTACCCGAAGTGAGCTCAAGCTGGCCTGCAGGCTGGGATTGGAGCCCGAGCGCCAGATTGCCGCCTCCAGGACCAGCGCACGAATCAGATCTGTGGCGGTCTGCGCCAGCTCTCGTCCCAGTCGCCTGACGAGGATAGGGCAATCCCGCGCCACGACCGTGGTTGCATGCGAGATCGACTGAAGGCGAGACGGCAAACGGGAGCTCCCGTTGAGGTATCGCCCGGTGCTTTCGCGGAGTTGCCTTCTTAGTTCTCGTCTCCGGAATGCACGCCCAGCCGCCGCAACATCCGGTGAACCGATTGCCGGGGAAGCTGCATTCGTCGAGCGGCGCGGGTGACCACGCCCCCCGAAGCGCGCAGGTGCTCCGCGAAATAGCGCCGCTCGAACCCCTCCAGCAGCCGCTCCTTGGCCTCGTGGTACGGCAGCGAGAGCACGTGAGCGAGAGTCGGATCGCGCGCTTCGCCTTGGGCCCCCTGCGCCGGCGAGCTCCTGGGTCCCAGCACCCCCTCAACCATCACCGAGCCGAGATCCGGAAAAGTGATCAGCCGCTCGACCGAATTCCGCAGCTCTCCGACGTTGCCTGACCAGTGGTGCCGGGTCAGCATTTCCATGGTCTCCGGAGAGAGCGGCTCGGAGCCCTTCAACTTCGACTGAAAGCGCGCCGCCAACAGCGGAATATCCTCCGGCCGCTCGCGCAGCGCGGGGACCTGAACCCGATAGGTGGAGAGCCTCAGTGACAAGTCTCCGCGGAACCTTCCCGCCCGGACCTCGGCTTCCAGATCCTTTTGCGTCGAGGCCAGCACGCGGACATCGACTCTCCGGGAGGTGGTTGCCCCTACCCGCTTGACCTCTCCCGACTCCAAGGCTCGCAGCAGTCTTGCCTGGAGAGCCAGAGGGATCGCGTTCACCTCATCCAGAAAAAGCGTCCCGCCATCCGCCTCCTCGAATGCCCCAGGACGGGCTGCCCGGCTGGAGGTATAGGCGCTGAGCTCGGTGCCGAAGAGGTCGCTCTCGATCAAGGCTTCGGGAAGGGAGGCGACGTCCACCACGACGAACCGTCCCTCGCAGCGGGGGCTGGCGGAATGAACCTCGCGCGCCAGCAGCTCGCGGCCGGTCCCCAGCTCACCCTCCAGCATGATCGACGCTTCTCGCGACGCCGCGCGCTCGAGCACCGCGAAGACCCGGCGCATCGCGATGCTTCTCCCCAGCGCTTCACCGAAATGGTTCGCGCGGGAGATCGGCCAAGTGACCGAAGATTGCGAGGACTCCGGCTCGAAGATGAGGTCGGTATGGCCGACGACCAACCGGACCTTCTGCAGCAGGCGAGCGCTAAGCACCTGCATCCCCTCGACCAGAACGCCATTGGTCGACCTGAGATCGCGGAGGCGATAGCCACCCGGACCTCCGCTCAGCTCGAAGTGTTTGCGTGAGACCGCCGGGTCGCTCAAGCG
The DNA here is from genome assembly GCA_041746295.1 of Myxococcaceae bacterium. Lineage (GTDB taxonomy): Bacteria > Myxococcota > Myxococcia > Myxococcales > Myxococcaceae > JBGTHI01. The sequence continues at coordinate 1,247 of JBGTHI010000010.1, read as the reverse complement.
CAGATGACAGGACTCATCCGAGCCCACCAGCACGGTCTGGCCCTCGAGCACCACCTCGGAGCCAACATCCGGACCGCCGGAGACACGAAGGCGCGCGCGTGGAAATCGAACAACCTCCGGCCGGAGCAGCTCGGTGTGTTCGGAATCGATCTCGGTGTTCATGTCGCGCTCCCAACGACCTTCAAACCGTCAGACCCCCTTCGCATATGACGAGTCGAACCTATCACAACGCCGGTTTTCGCTTGTTCGAGATCGTCCCGCGCGTAAGAGAGAGTCGATCATGAAAAGCACCGCCCGCTTCTGGCTGACACTCTGCCTCGCCGCCGGAGCAGTCGGCGGCGGGGGGTGTTCGTTCTTTCGTTCGATCGCCGGCTTCAAGCGCCCTTCGATCGCGTTCAAGAGCGCTTCGCTCAGCGAAGTTTCTCTTTCCGGCGCCACGCTCGAGCTGACCTACCTCGTAGACAACCCAAACCCGGTCGCGCTTCCTCTCAACGAGGTGAGCTACCGCCTCTCGGTGGAGGGGAAACCGGTAGTGGCAGGACAACCGAAAAAGGGGCTGCGGATCCCGGCACGGGGAAAGGGCGAGCTGGTCTTCCCCGCCCAGCTGAAGTTCGCCGACATCGCCCCCGCCCTCGAAGCCTTTCTCTCCAAGGATCGCGCGCGCTATCGCGCGGAAGGGAACGTGGGCGTCGAAAGCCCGGTGGGCGTCCTTCGCCTTCCGCTTGCCCATGAAGGAGCCTTCGAGGTCCCAAAGGTGCCAGACGTTCAGTTCGGGACACCCCGGATAGGTCAGTTATCGCTGACCGGGGCCGCCGTGGAGATCCCCTTGCGCGTGACCAATCGCAACAGCTTTCCCTTGGCTGTCGCCGCGCTGGCAGGGGCGCTCAAGATCGCGGGGAGCGATGTCGGAGCGCTCGCCACCGATGCGCTCGGAACCCTCGGGCCCCACGCGACCCAGGAAATTTCTCTTCCTCTCGCGATTCAATTTCGAGGAGCGGCTGCTGCCGCCGCGGCGCTGCGGAGAGGTCGGGGGGAGTTGGCGTTCAGCGGGTCGCTGCGCTCGGGCCAAACCGCCATGCCCATCGAGTGGAAAGCAATGCGTCAGTTCGAGCGGTGACAACTTGTCACCGATGCAGGAGGATAGTCGCCGCGTGGAACCATCCGGGACTTTCAGCGCCGTCACTCAGCTGCCGTTGATCGCACCGCGACCGAACGGCGACGGTCAGAGCTCCGGGTTTTGGCGGCGG
>JBGTHI010000009.1:0-2794 GCA_041746295.1 Myxococcaceae bacterium | reverse complement strand
GCGCCGCTCTTCGCCGGGCTCACGGCCTCCTACTGGGCTGACAGCTGGCTGTTGATAGACGTCTCTGGCCTCTACCTCTTCGATGCGGAGCGGACCGAGGTGCTGGTGGGGCCGCGGTTCAGGACCGACACCGATCCGGTGAGCTTCAGCGTCGGGCTCAAAGCCGGTCCGATCTTCTACCAGGATAACGTCTACTTTGGCCTCTCCCCGCAGGCGGGGCTGGATCTCCTGATCAACGACCATCTCCTGGTAGGGTTGGGCTACGCCGCCGATTTCGCGTTCAGCGCCGGCCTCTCCAACCGCGTCTTCCTGAACCTGGGCTACCGGTTCTAAAGCATGGGCGCGCTCGCTCTGTTCGGTGCCCTCCTCATGGGTCAGCTCGGCGCGGGCCCTGTCGCCTCCACCGCTGGCGGGCAGACCTTTCCCGCGGGGCAGGTGCAGACGGTCAATCTGGTTCAGTGGGAAGGGAACCAGCTCCCCAAGCTGTACGAACGGTCGGCGCAGCTTCCTCTCGCCGATGACGAAGTCGCCAAGCTGGCGAAGGCCGGCTTCGATTCGGCGCAGCTGGTGAAGATGATCGAGGAGCGGCGCTGCGCCTGCGACGCTTCGGCGGAGGGCTTGATCAAGCTCAAGTCTCAGGGGGTGCCGAAAGAGGTGCTTTCGGCCATTTCCCTGCATGGACTCAAGCCCAATCGGTCGCTTCAGCTCGAGCTGACGCTGGACTTCACCGGCGAAGGGAATGAGGCCCGGGAGGGAACGCTCTACTTTTTTGTCGATGACGGCCCGGTGACGCGGGTCTTCTCGCTTCCGCTTCCGGAGCTTTTCGCCCAACCTAGGCAGCATGATCAGCTGGTCGACAAGAGCGACTTCGTGATCGCCCGACGGGTGCGGAGGATCCAGCTGGCAGGGCAGGTGCCGCTCAAGCGCTACGGGACCCATCAAGTGCTGGTGGCCGCCTCCGCTAAGCCGACGCTGGGCCACCCGTCACAGCTGACCGAAGCGGAGCGGGCAAAGGCGCAGAGTTACACTGTCGACTACCCTCGGGTATCGTTGACCAACGTCTGCCGGCTGCGCGCGGGCTACAGGCGGGACCCGGTCCTGGCCTACAAATGGGCCTTCCTGGGCAGCCGGTTCGAGTGCGAGTGGGATTAGGGCCCGTAAACCTCAAGGAGAGAAAGCCACATGCGTAACAACCTTTTCGCGGTCGCAGCCTTAGGGGTGCTGGTAGGAGCGGGCTGTTCCAGCAACCGCGCTTTCACCCGTGGCACCTACGAAGATCCGAACGTGATCGAGATGCTCTCCGATCAGTTCAATGAGAACGACCTGCAGCTGATCGCCAAGAAGATGGTCGACTCCTTGAGCGCTTCCGGAATGTTGTCGCAGATCCAGGGCAAGCCGGTGATCGTGGTCGGGAAGATGAAGAATAGCACCTCCGAGCACATCGACCTGCGCAGCCTGGCCGACAAGATGCTGGTGGCGCTGGGTCGCACCGGAAAGTTCGCCTTCACAGACAAGGGTGCACGCGAAGAGATCGCGCAGGAGTACGACTACCAGGGGTCGGGCTACGTCGCTCCTGAGAACGCCAAGCGGCCGGGCGGCCAGACCGCGGCGGATTATCTAATGACCGGGGAAATCTCCTCGATCGTCCAGGAGGTCGGGCGCGACAAGATCGTCTACTACAAAATGACCAGCAAGCTGCACAACCTCAAGTCCGGCATCATCGAGTGGACGGACGACAAGGAGCTTCGCAAGAAATTCCAGAAGAAGAGCGTCGGCTGGTGAGAGCCGGCGCCAGCGCCAGTTTCGGCTTCATCCGGCTGGGGCTGGTCGCGGTGCTGGGCTTGAGCGGTTGTGCGGGGGACTACGTCGCCCGCACCCGTGGAGTCCGCAGGGCCTACGAGTCCTACCAACCCGAAGAGGCGGTGACCCAGCTCGATGCGCTGAAGACTCCCGGGATCGACAAGCTCCTCGCCCTGCTGGACAAGGGGATGATCCTGCATGCCGCCGGTCAGCACGAGGCGAGCATCACCATCCTGGCCGAAGCCGACCGGCTTTCCCAAAGCCTGGACTTCACCTCGGTGGGCGAGGCGGCCAAGACGCTGCTCTCCAACGAGCGCGAGCGGACCTATCGCGGCGAGGACTTCGAGAAGCTAATGATCAGCGTGCTGCAGGCGCTGAACTATGGGGAGCTCGGCCGCGACGAGGACGCCCTGGTGGAGGTCCGCCGGGTCAACGAGCGGATCCGCAAGATGGTGGCGGAGGAGAAGAAGCCGTACGAGCAGCTCGCTATCGCCCGCTACCTGGGCGGCGTCCTATACGAAAACGAAGGAGAGCTGGACTCCGCCTTCATCGACTACTGGGAGTCGTACAAGCTCTCGCACGGGCGGATGGCGCCGGGAGTGGCCGAGCCGCTCCTGCGATTGGCCAAACAGACCGACCGCGACGATCCGTATCAGGAGCTGAAGAAGCAATACCCGGAGCTCTCCGCCGCTCCGCTCGAGCGGGACGAGGGCCAGATCGTTGTGGTGGTAGAGGCCGGGCGCTCGCCCCAGAAGGAATCCCAGGTCCGCAACTACAACGGCCAGGCGGCGAGCCAGGCACTTCCGATCCCGGTCTACCTGAGACGTGGGGGGGTGACGCCCGCCCGGATCGACGTGGATGGCCGGACCCAGGAGGCCGGCGTGGTCACGTCGGTCGAAGAGGTGGCTCGCATTCATCTGGAGGACCGGGTCGGGAAGATGGTGGCCAAGCAGCTGGCGGGCCTCGCCGCCAAGGCCGCCGTAGCCACCGCCGC
>JBGTHI010000008.1:0-4539 GCA_041746295.1 Myxococcaceae bacterium | reverse complement strand
GACAAGCCGCCCGTGCCCTCGCCCGCAACCCGAGAGCCGCGAGCGGCCTCCGAACCCGCTCGGTGGGATGCTTCGAACGAGAGGGAGTGTTCCCTGATCTCCGCCTCGAACGGCGGTCAGCCTGGAGCGGGCGGCGACCGCCCAGCGCCGGAGGCGGCGATCGCTCTGGTAGAGACGATCGAGGCCTTCATCCGCTCAGGCCGTCCCGCGCTGGAGCTCACCCTGAAAGGTGCCTGGGCGGGGCGGGTCGCGATCGAACGGAGCGGCCCTTCATCGGTGGCAATCACACTGCGCACGGATCACGGGGGGCTCTCCGCCCAGGAGGCGTCACAGGCTCTGCAGAACGCGATGCGCGCCGCCGGGTTACAGCTCAGCGCAGTGAAAGTGAGCTAGCCCTGGGCTAGACGCCTCTGTAAGACGCGCTCTAGCTCGGCGGGCTCAGGTCGAGGAGCGATCGCTTTCCTTCCTTGTCCTTATACTCCTCGGCGTCCGGAAGCGGATCGCGCTTCTCGACGATGTTGGGCAGCTTGGGCGCGTTTTCGGCGTTGATCGCCTTGTACTCCGACCACTTCTCCGGCAGGTCGGTCTCCGGGAAGATCGCCTTGGTGGGGCAAACCGGCTCGCAGGCGCCGCAGTCGATGCACTCGTCCGGGTGAATCACCAGAAGGTTGTTGGCCTCGTAGAAGCAGTTGACCGGGCAGACCTCCACGCAGTCGGTGTACTTGCATCTCACACAGGGCTCGGCAACCACGTACGCCATGACGTCACTTCCTTTGGGTTGAGTTAGCGAATCAGTCCATCTGCGCAAAGCAATTCCGCGAGCACCACCGCGCCCTTGGCGGCACCCATCTTGGTGTTGTGCGAGACCAAGACGTACTTCACGCCATTCTCGAGGACTCCATCTTCGCGGATTCGCCCCACGCTGGTGGCCATTCCGCCGTGGGTCTCGCGATCGAGCCGCGGCTGCGGCCGGAACGGATCGTCCAACACCTCCAACCAACGCGGCGGGGAGGTCGGCAGGGAGGAGGCTGCCGGAGCGCCCCTCCACTCGCGCATTGCCGCCGTCACCTCGGCGATCGAGGCTGGCTTCCTAAGGGAAACCGACACCGCCTCGGTGTGACCATCGAGGACCGCGACCCGCGTGCAGGTGGCCGAGACCTTTAGGGCGTGTGGCTCAATTCCAGCCTGGGCCCCGCCCGCGCTCAGGCGACCCAGGATCTTCTTGGTCTCTACCTCGACCTTGCCCTCCTCCTTGGAGATATGGGGGATCACGTTGTCGATGATGTCCAGACCCATCACTCCCGGCGACCGGCCCGCGCCCGACATGGCCTGCATCGAAGTCATCACCAGCGAGCGGATCCCGAAGGCCGCCTCTAGCGGCGCGAGAGTCACCGCCAGCCCGGTGGTGGTGCAGTTGGGGATCGGCGCGACGAAACCCTTCCAGCCTCTCCGCTTTTGCTGCTCCTTGAGCAGGCCGCTGTGATCGGCGTTGACCGGTGGAATGATCAGCGGAACATCATCCTCGTAGCGGAAGGCGCTTGCGGTGGAGAGCACCGGGATCTCCTGCGCCATTCGCGGCTCCAGCTCGCGGGCCACGTCGGCCTCCACGGCGGAAAAAGCGATGTCGTAATCCTTGGGATTGACCTCGGCGCCGTTGTGCACGGTCATGGCCGCGACCGCTGCCGGCATCGGCTCGGAGACCAGCCACGCGCTCATCCCGGAAACGGCCTTCAAGGCCTCGGCGTACCGCTTGCCCGCCGAGCGGGGCGAGGCGGCCAGCCCCGCAATCTCGATGTAAGGGTGGTTCTGGAGGGCCGCGATGAACTGCTGACCGGCCAGGCCCGTGGCGCCGATGATCACCGAACGAAGCTTTCGCATGGCGCGCTACATACACATTTTCGCGCCTAGAATCATTCGCCTGCTTCGGAGAAGGGGGCGGGCTATCGGAGAAGGTTCTCGCCGCGCGACAGAGGGGCCGGAGGCCGCGGCCGCCGTGCAACATGAGCCTCGGTTGGAAAGCCGCCTCGAATCCAGGCCGGGAAACCGCCCTGGAGGAACACCGCCTCGCGGCCGCAAAGCCGGAGGAGGCGGCAGGCCTTGCGGCTCTCGACCCCGTCCACCGACCCGTCACAGAGAACGATCAGCTCATCTTCGGGCAGCGCGTCGACCGCGTCGGGCAGCTCGTCTGGAGAGACCCGGAGCGCGCCCGGGATGTGAAGACCTTGAGTGTTCCACTGCTCGTCGGTGCGGCAATCGACGACCAGGATCTCCTCGTCCGCAAGATGCTCCAACAGCTCACTGCATGGAATTGAAGGCTCCACGCGGCCCTCCCCGGCCCTCGCCATTGTTACCCGAGCCAACCTACCGCCTCGGTAGGTTTGTTCCATTGGAGAATTACGGGGGTTGGCCGCCAGGCCGCTGGTGACAATCACCTACCCGACACGCGGTGCGCGTGACCGTTGTTGACCCACCGCGACGGCAATGGTTAAACCGCAGGCGATTCGGCGCCATAGCCAAGCGGTAAGGCAAGGGTCTGCAAAACCCTCATCCCCCGGTTCGAATCCGGGTGGCGCCTCTTTCCATCCCCTTGAAAATTCGGGACCCGCTGCATTTTTTGAGACCTGCCGGGCAACTTTATCTCACTGGCCGAGAGAACTTCCTCAGGTCGCGCGAATTTGAGCGAGCGCGCATGGGAGATCGACATGGCGAACAGCGAAGGAGTGAAGAATGGCAGCACCGCCAAGGGAGTCGCGATTGGAACGGGTGTCACCCTTGCCACCCTGACCGCGGGCGCGCTCGCGCTCGCGAAGTTCAAGCCGGGTGCGCTCGGAAAGGTCGCCACTCGCCTTCCCGTAGCGGTGGGCAAGCTCAACGGGGCTGATGCCTCCAAGCTGCTGGGCCAATTCACCAAGTGGGCCAGCAAGCAGACCGGCGAGCTCGGTAGGCATGCCACCAATCTCAGGGACCTCATCGCCGAGAAGGTCCACATCCCGGACGCCCTGAAGAGCGAAGCGTTGAAGCAGACCGGGAAGCAGATCAAGGGCCACGTCACCACGGCCGCCGCGGCTGCCCTGCGGCGTGGCGGCGGCAATGGATCGAGCGCGTCGACCTAGCTGGAAGCGCAGGACGCCGTGATCGTAAGATGACCGTTGTTCGGATTGACCGAGGTGCCCTTTGACGACCAAATACCATCCGCTGATCGAAAAGCTCGCATCGCAGTTGGTGGCGACCACGGCGTCGAAGGAGGTAGCCCTCGGCCTCACCGACAAGTCGGCCAAGTGGCTGCAGGCGGAGCTCAAGAAGCTGGAAGCGAATCCCAGCGAGCTGAAGAGAGCCGTCGATGACCTGACGCTCTTCTCCCAATTCCTGGAGACCCAGCAGTCACCTCATGCCTCCAATGCGATCAGGTTCATCCTGAACAAGCTCCCCGACTTCAGAAAAAAGCTGGCCGAGATGGAGACGCAGCGGACGGGAGACCACGTGGAAAAGGTCGGCCCCAAGTTCAATCAGTTCATCAAGGGCAACGGGGACACCGTCGAGGAGGAGGAGATTCCCCTCTCCGACGATCCCGACCTGGCGCCGGTCTCCGCGCGCGAGCTGATCCGCGCCCACATTCGCTGACGGTAAAGGTTCGTTGGCGGTGGGAGTGGTGTAGAGAACCGGGGTGACCGCCTCCCGCGCTTCGGTCCTACCCCCCGCTCTCTTCCTTGCGATGCTGGGCGCGCTGATGGGCTGCGCCCGGGCGTCGCCCACCCCGCTCCCGAGCCCGCCTGCCGCTCCCGTGGAGCCGAGTGAGCCCCCTCCGGTGGTCGCCCAGAGCCCTGAGGAGGAGGACGACGCCTCGATTCCTCCTCCCCCCAGCCCTACCGACACCCTGGTGGGCGCCTATGCCAAGCGGCTGGAGTTCAAGCAGGGAGGGCCGGTCGTTCCCGTAGGGCTGATGGAGGGGGCGGCGGTCGCCACCTTCGTGCCCCGGGGACGGCTCCGGATCAAGCTGCGCGGACCGGTGGAGAAGGTGGTGGAGGCGCCGGCCGGCGGCAGCTGGCAGGTGCGGATCACCCAGAGCCAACCGGCGCAGCTGCACCACCGGCTCGCCGTGGCGGAGCTCTCTTTCGCCGACAAGGCGGGGTTGGCGCGCGAGCTCTAGCTCTGGACCGAACGCGGCGTGGCGGTCCGCTCTCAGGTTTTGGGGGCGCTCTACGGCATCTCGGGCCGGGTGGTCGACAACCGGCGCTACCGGCTGGTCCTGGATGAGCAGCTGACCCCGGAAAGCTCGAGCGACCGGCAAAGCTACCTGCGGCAGCGCTTCGGTGTGAATGCAACCTCCTTCGAAGAGCTGGCTCGACCGCCCACCGCAATTCTGGAATTGCTGGATGAGTCGGGCGGCTCGGTCGCGCTTGCCCAGGACTTCCTCAGCGCCGAGACGCCGGATGGCGCAGGGTTTCTGGTTCACCGCGTGGAGTTTGGGATGGGCTACGACTTTCATGGTTTCGAGGAACGCACGTACCGCGGAACTCTCGCCTTCACCCCCGACCGCAA
>JBGTHI010000007.1:0-2343 GCA_041746295.1 Myxococcaceae bacterium | reverse complement strand
GACGAGGCCGTCATCCTCGACGGCAAGCACGACCAGGGGGCGGAAGCCCGCGCCAGCGTATTCCCCGGTTGACGGGTGAGAGTGGCTGTGAGCGGCCAAATTTTCCCCCTCGGCTACGGGAAGCCACAGCTCGGCCGTCGTGCCTTTGCCTTTCTCGCTCCTCAGGTTGAGGTTGCCGCCCAATTGCTCCATCACACCGTGAACGGCGGAAAGGCCGAGCCCCGTTCCCTTGCCGACACCCTTGGTGGTAAAGAACGGCTCCTTGGCGCGCGCCAGCGTCGCCTCGTCCATGCCCTCCCCCGTATCGGTAACGGAAAGACAGACGTGACGCCCGGGCTTGAGGTTCGTGGGATCTCGCGTGGCGTTCACCTCTCGTCCGGCGATCAGGATTGAACCACCGTCCGGCATCGCATCGCGGGCGTTCACGGCGAGGTTGAGCAGAGCCAGTTCGAGCTGGTTGGCATCGGCACTTATGAGGGGGAGCGAGGGGGGAAACTCAGTTTTGATGGTCGTGGCGGACCCCAAGGTGCGCTGTAGAAAATCGGCCATTCCGCCGACCAGAATGGGCAAGTCCAAGGGCTCTGGATCGAGCCTCTGGCGGCGAGCGAAGGCGAGCATCCGCTGGATGAGCGTCGCACCGCGCTGGGCTCCTTCGATGGCGTTGTCGATGAGCCGAGTATGCTCGGGGTGTTCGGGCAGGCGCTTGCGCAAAAGCTCAAGGCTGCCGAGTACTGCCATCAGCAGGTTGTTGAAGTCATGCGCGATGCCTCCGGTCAACTGACCGACCGCTTCCATTTTCTGTGACTGGAACAGCTGCTCGCGGGCCATTTCGAGCTCCTGCTGGGCTTGCCTGGGCTCGCTGATGTCCCGGGTGATCTTGGCAAAGCCCAGCAAGGCGCCGGTCTCGCCACGGATCGCATGGATGACCACATTGGCCCAGAATTCGCTGCCGTCCTTGCGGACCCGCCGAGCCACGTTCTCGTAACTTCCCCGGATGGCCGCAGTTTCCAGCGCCCGCTGCGGCTCCCCCTTAGCTCGATCCTCCTCGGTGTAGAAGCGGTCAAAGCTCTCGCCTATGACCTCCTCCGGGCGATAACCCTTTATCCTCTGGGCGCCCAGGTTCCAGTTGGTGATCCGGCCTTGCCGATCGAGCATGTAGATCGCATGGTCCGACAACGCATCGACGAGCAGCCGGAACTGCTGTTCGCTGCTCTTCAGTGCCTCCTCGGCATCCTTTCGTTCGGTGAGGTCGCGGGTAATCTTGGCATAACCCAAGAGCTTGCCGGAGGCTTCCCGGATCGGATCGACGACGACGTGGGCCCAGAAGCGGTTGCCGTCCTTTCGCACCCGCCAGCCTTCGCTCTCGAACCTGCCTTCTCGGGCCGCGAGTTCCAGGTTCCTCATCGGCAGGCCCCTCTGGCGATCCTCCTCGGTATAGAAGCGCGAGAAATGCTGGCCGAGGATCTCTGAGGCCTCATAGCCCTTAAAACGAAGCGCGCCCGGGTTCCAGGTCGTCACGACGCCATCGGGATCGAGCATGTAGATGGCGTAATCGGTAACCGCCTCGACGAGAAGGCGGTACCGACTGTCCTCGGCCACGGATCCTTCGGAGCGCTCGGCTTCTTTCATCTCCCCCACAGTCGTTCCATCTTTGCGAAACCGTATTGAACGCAGCCGACCGCCCATTCGTTCCTAGAGAGTTAGGCCGCGGACATAGGCGCGATGAGCCTCTTGCGCCTCTTCAAGAGCGGTGCGGGCGGCATCGATCTCTCCGCGAAGCTCGTCCAGCCGATCCTCCTGCTCCTCCATGACGCTCAGGTATCGCCGGTGCAGGTCGCTCTCCTGGGGCACCGCTCTGAGGTTCTCGCGCAGCCGCTCCTGGTCCTGCATGAGCGCTTGGAGCTCGCCTTCAAGCCGCATCAGCGTGCGCTCCCGCCCGCCTATCGCGGCGCGCTGCCTGCCGATCTCCGCCAAGGCCTCGCGCACGTGCGCCGGCACCTGCAGGGACTGAAACAGAAAGCGCAGCTGATCATCGCCGAGGTCCAAAAGTTCGTGGTGCCTGAACACCGGCCGTTCCTGGACGAAATTCACCGCCGCGCTGGCCCCGGCGGCCAGCTCCTGCCGGAACCGGTAATGCTCGCCGGTCGTCTCGACCGATTTGATGTCGGGCGACACCAGCTTCCAGCCGTCGAGCACCGGATGCTCGATCAGCACCACGCGCGGCTCGCCGGCCGCACCCTTGATCGTGTAGCGGGTCGAGGCGCGTTCGCTCACCGTGAGCTCGAGCACGCCGTCGACGAGCTTGGCCGCGGCAATGCGCTCCGACTGGCGATCCTCCTTGTC
>JBGTHI010000006.1:0-6924 GCA_041746295.1 Myxococcaceae bacterium | reverse complement strand
GGCAGCCGTTCCGGCTTCCCCGGTCCTTCACTGTTGACCGAGACCAGTCGATTTCGATCCCGGTCCAGAACCTCGAGCGCGATGTCTACGCCCGGAACGCCGGAGAGCCTGAGGTCGGCCTGGCGAGGGGAGGAAGGCGCGAGCCGGTACCAGTCCTGGTCCGGATGAGACGAATCGGCCCCCAGCCCCGCCGAAACCACCGATGATTCGGAGAGGGTCAGCGCCTCTTCGGCCCGATCATTGGGCTCCTGCTCGCTCAGCACCCGGGGACCCGAATCCGGTTCTCCCGAGTCTGCTACAGGCCGGTTGTCCTTGCAGCTCGCCGTCAGGAGACCGAGCGCGCAGAGGGGAACGAGACGTCGCATCGCCCGTTCATGGCCGCGCCCCCGAGCGGAGTCAAGGCAATGGCCACGCAGGAATAGGTGCCGGGGCGACGCGAATTTGAAGTGGGGGCCGCCTTGTATGCATCATAGACGGTATGCCCAACCCGGGAACGTCTCTTGCCGCGGCCGCATCGTTAGCGCTGACCCTTGCGGGAGGAGCCGAGGCAGCGGCGGCGCCCGTCGGCTACGCTCAAGCCTCCGGCTACTTCAAGAAGGACAGTCGGCCGTCGCTCTATCAGCCGCTCAATCTGCTCGATGGTCGGGAGGCGACCGCTTGGTGCAGTACGACGTCGGATGTCCTCAACGACACGCTGCAGGTGGGCTTCAAGGACGTGGTGCGGATCGACGAGGTGCGGGTCTATACCGGCAACGGCTTCGACGAGAAGACGTTCGGCGAATTCTCCCGAGCGCGGAAGTTCTCGATCACCGGCCCGAAGACCGCCAGCACCTTCCAGGTCAATGACGAGCGCGGACAGCAATCGGTCGCCTTGAACCCGCCGCTGGTGGGCGCTGTCTTCACGCTGGAAGTGCTCGATCAATTCCCCGCCGAGGATCTGGACGCGCCGGTCTGCCTGACCGACCTGGTCTTCTACTCGGGCGGCAAGCCGCTCAATGGGCCTTGGCTCACCCAGAAGCTCAAGTACGACAAGGCGCAGGCGGGAGTGTTGGGCACCTGGTACTCCGGCTACGAGGGAGCGCCCGACCGCTACCTCTCATTCTTCTTCGACGGCACCTACCGCTTCACCTACGAGCCCCTGGACAACGGGCTCAAGCCCCGCAGCTTCACCGGCGAGTACCAGGTGAACGGCACGCGGTTGACGCTCGACATTCCGGGCAAGGGGAAGGTGAGCGGTCGGTGGGCGCGCGAGGTGGTGGCCGGAGCCAAGCCCAAGCGGACCCTGGCGCTCGCCGGGACGGGTCTACCGGAAGAGCTGAAAGAGCCCTTCCGCGAACACCCCTAAACGCGTTTCGTGTTTGGGTGCTTAGACGGTGACCGTGGCGGCCTTCTTCTTGCGGCCGCTGAAGCGGATGAAGAAGTCGACGATCTCCTGGTTGGCCACGTTGATGTTGGTGGCGTCCTTGAACTCCGATTCCAGGAAGATGCCTCCACACGACTCGCAGGTGTCGTAGCTCTGGGGATGGCGGCGATCGCCGCCGACCACGCTGACCAGGTCCACGTGGCAGTCGGGGCACTGACCTGTCAGCGCCTCGGCGTCCACCTTACCGCCCAGGCTTTCCAGGCCCGGCAGGTTGTTGTGCAGCAGAACGCGGTTCAAGTCGGCCACGTCGATCCACAGCCCGCCACAGTTGGCACACTTGCGGAGCGTTGTTTCATCCCCATCGATGTTGGTCATCTCGACGTTGCAACCCGGGCAATCCATCCGTTGGTTCTGCTCCTGTAAGGGGACTTTCAACCCCGCGAATCTGACAATCATAGGTCTCATGAAAAAGCGGAAGCAACTTGCGGCTCGTCGCTCTTAGGCCTTCACCCGGCGGACCCGGCCCCCCAGGCTGCGCAATTTCCGATCCAAGCGCTCGTAGCCCCGGTCCAGATGGTAGACGCGGAGGACCTGGGTCTTCCCCTCCGCCCGAAGCCCGGCCAGGATCAGGGAGGCCGAGGCCCGGAGATCGGTGGCCATCACTGGCGCGCCCGACAGTCGTTTCACGCCTTTCACCACCGCCGTGGGTCCACTGACGCTTACCTGCGCCCCCATCCGTTGCAACTCCGAGATGTGCATAAAGCGATTCTCGAAGATGTGCTCGGAGATCACGGAGGTCCCCTCCGCCACGGTCAGCGCAGCCATCAGCTGGGCCTGCATGTCGGTGGGGAACCCAGGATATTCCTGGGTCTTGATGTCCACTGCGGTGAGAAGCTTGGGCGCTTTGAGGTGAATCGTGTCGGTTCCAGAGGTGATCCGGCAGCCCGCCAGGCGCAATTTCTCCAGTACGGCATCCAGATGCTCGGGACGGACGCGCGAAAGCTCCACCTCGCCACCGGTAATGGCCGCCGCCGCCAACAGCGTTCCGGCCTCAATTCGGTCCGGAACGATCGAGTGCTCGACCGGCGAGAGCCGCTCCACGCCCTCGATAATGATCTCCGCGGTTCCGGCGCCCTGAACCTTGGCCCCCATCGCATTGAGCACGCGGGCGAGCTCCTCCACCTCCGGCTCGCGGGCCGCGTTCTCCAGAACCGAGCGACCTTCTGCCCGAGCGGCCGCCATCATCACGTTCTCGGTGCCGGTGACGGTGACACAGTCGAACGCGACCTTGGCGCCCCGCAGCCGCTTCGCGCGCGCCTCCACGTAGCCGCCGGTCAGCTCGATCTCGGCTCCCAACGCCTTGAACCCCTTGAGGTGCTGATCGATCGGACGAGCCCCAATCGCACAGCCTCCGGGCATCGAGACGCGCGCCCGGCCGTAGCGGGCCAGCAGGGGTCCCAGTACCAGTACCGAGGCGCGCATCTTTCGTACTAGGTCATACGGGGCTTCGGGCGTCTTCGGCCTCCCGACGTTAACCTCCAGGGCGTCCTTCCTCTTGCCTTCGCCCCGTTGCGACCCGCAGCCCAGATGCTCCAGCACCTTCAACATCGACCCGATATCGGCGAGATCCGGCACGTTGCGGAGCTGGTGGGTGCCGTCGGCGAGCAGGGTGGCGGCCAGGATCGGCAGGGCGGCGTTCTTCGCGCCCGACACCTCGACGGTTCCCTGAAGCGGCACACCGCCCTCGATCACGATCTTGTCCATGGCGTCCTTTGCCTCTCTAGCCCGGGCTTTGGCCGTAAGCGAACCGGTCCAGCTTCGCCAGATCCTTCTCAATGCGAACCTCGGTGAAGCCGGCGCTCTCGAGGAGCGCCCGGACCGCGCCCCCTTGCTTCTCGCCCAGCTCCACGGCCAGGAGCCCACCCGGCTTGAGGAACTCCCGCGCCTCGTGAGCGATGCGGCGCAGGAGATCCAGCCCCTCGGGCCCACCGTCCAGGGCGCTTAAGGGTTCCCTCCGGACTTCGGCCGACAGCCCGTCGATCTCGCCAGAGGCGACGTAGGGCGGGTTGGAGATCACCAGATCGTAGCCCCCCGGTGGCCCGCGCGCGCGCAAGGGTGCGAAGAGATCGCCCTGGAAGATCTCGACCCGGTCCGCCACCCCCAACGCCTCGGCGTTCCGCTGCGCCATCGCGTGGGCTTCGAGCGACAGGTCGGTCGCATGGACGTGAAGGAGCGGCCGCTCCGCGGCCAGCGTCACCGCGATGCAGCCGGAGCCGGTACAGAGATCGGCGACCCAGGCCGCCCCATCCTTGGGACGCGTGTGCAGGACCGCCTCCACCAGCTCCTCGGTCTCCGGGCGCGGAATCAGCACGGTGGGGTCGACGGCGAAGCGGCGGTTGTAGAACTCCTTGCAGCCGGTGAGGTACTGGGTCGGCTCCCGTTGAGAGCGTCGCTCGATCAAGGCCCGGAAGGCGGTCAGCTCCTCAGGTGCGAGCGGGCGATCGAGATCCACGTAGAGCTTCACCCGGCTCTCACCCAGGACGTGGGAGAGGAGCACCTCGGCGGTCAGTCGCGGCGCATCGATCTCCCGCTTCTCGAAATGCTGAGAGGTCCAGGTGAGGACCTTACGGATGGTCCAGGTCTCGGGTGTGGACATACTTTAGGCCCGCGGCCCCCTGGAGCCCTGGGTTTGGGCCTTCAGCTCTTCCGCCTGGTAGTAGGTGCGGCAGGCGACGACGACGTCTTCGAGGTCTCCGGACATCAACGCGGGAAGGTTGTGGCGGGTGAAGCTGATCCGGTGATCGGTCAGCCTGTCTTGAGGAAAGTTGTAGGTCCGGATCTTCTCGCTTCGATCCCCGGTGCCCACCTGGCCCTTGCGCATCGAATCCCGCTCCGACTGAATTCGCTCCTGCTCGGCCTCGTAGAGCTTGGCGCGGAGGATCTTGAGCGCCATCGCCCGGTTCTTGCCCTGGCTCTTCTCCTGCTGGCACTTCACCACGATGCCGGAAGGCTTGTGGATCAATCGGACCGCCGAGTCGGTGGTGTTGACGCTCTGGCCGCCGGCGCCGGTGGAGCGCATCACCTGCATCTCGATCTCGGCCGGGTTCACCTGCACATCCACCTCCTCCGCCTCGGGCATCACCGCCACGGTGATGGTGGAGGTGTGAATCCGCCCCTGCGCCTCGGTGGCCGGAACGCGCTGGACCCGATGCACCCCCGACTCGTACTTCATCCAGGAGAAGACCGCCTCTCCAGACAGGGTGGCGCTGACGTCCTTGAGCCCGCCCGCGTTCCCCTGGCTCATGTCCAGGATCTCCGCTTTCCAGCCCCGCGCGGTCGCGAAGCGCAGGTACATCCCCAGGACCTCCTCCGCGAACAGCGCCGCCTCGTCGCCCCCGGCGCCGGAGCGGATCTCCAGAATGACGTCCCTTTCGTCCCGCGGGTCCTTGGGGAGGAGGAGGAGCTTCAGCTCGGCTTCAAGCTCTTCGCGCCTCGCTTTGAGCTGCGGCAACTCCTCGCGGGCCATCGCCTTGAGCTCCGGATCGGAGCCGTTCAGGAGCTCCTCGTTGCCGGCCAGATTCTGAGCCACCCGCTTGTAGATCCGGAAGGTCTCCACCAGCTTCTCGAGCGAGGAGCGCTCCTTGGCCACCTTCTGAAGCTTGGCCGAATCGGCCAAGGTCTCGGGATGGGACAGATCAGCGGTCAAGCGCTCGAACCGGCGCTCGACGTCTTCCAGCTTGGAGATCATGGGGGGGGCTCTAATTGCCTTCTTACGGACATGGAAGGCAAGGAGTGCAAACGAGGGTCCTAAAAGAGGTACTTGAGGCTGAGTATCGCCAAGGTGCGGATAGGCGCTAGGGCGAACTCTGAGCCCGCGGCACCCCCCCAGCGGGCGACCGACAGGGCGATCGCGGTCTTCCCGAGCTGATACTGGAGGCCGAGCTGGGCCGCGAACGACGAGTCGAGGGGGCCGTAGGCGATGATCGCCGAGACGGCGATGTCCTCGAGCCATCCGGGGGCCAGCTGCGGGCGATGGAACGAGAGGATGGCGTAGTGCTGGCGCATGAAGCTCAAGCCGGTGTCCAGCGGCCCGGAGGTCGGTTTCTGGGAGCCGGAAGTGGGCGCGAGCTGCTTTATGCAAGGGAGCTGATTCAAAAGTAGCTGGTAGTTGGGGTTGCTCAACCCTCGCCCGTTGTAGAGGTACTCGAGCGACACCGACGTATGATCTGAGTGGTCGAATCGCATCCCACCGAGCGCGGAGATCCGCCGCGGTTGACGCCCAGCGGAGGGTTCATCGCCGCAGAGATAGGAGGTGGGAAGCGACGGCAGATCCGGTCTCCCGCTTACGGCGAGGGCCTCCGCGTGGACCTCCACGGACGAGCCGAAAAACCTCGAGAGGCTTGCTCCGAGCGCGTGTCTGCCGGCCTGGGTGTCGCGGTAGTAGATGAGGTTGATGTCGATCCCGGCGCGCAGCGTGTAAGCCCTGACCGCGAGCGTTGGATGCCGCAGATCGAGCCGCTCGGGTAGGAGGTGCCGGTCGATCTGGTAGGGAGGGCTCGCCGACGCCGAGAGGGTGAAGCCGTCGACCGAGAACTCTACCATCGGCAACAGGAAAGCGCCCGCCGGCCGATGCTGGAAGCCGATCAGGCTTACAGGGGGATTGAGCAGATTGATGGGGCTCGCCGCCAAGCCACTTCCCCAGTTGAGGCGGTACCGCCCCAGAATGAAGCTCACATGGCCAGACCGCCACTCACCATACGCTTCGCTAATCAGCGCTTGCCAGTCCTTCTCGGTCGCGTTCGCCGCCACCTGCGCGTTCCCGATCAAAGAGAGATCGGCAGCGAGACGGAAGCCCCGCGTTGTCCACCGAAAGCTCGGCTGGAGGTTCACCACGATATTTCCCTGGTGCCCGGCGTTGAGGGGAAAAAGACCGTGGAGCAGCGCACGGGTGTCCGCATCAATGAAGAGATCGCCGCCGCCGACAAAGCCTTTCAACTCGAGCTCGCTGGAACCACCCTCTGACTCCCCGATCTCGGCTATGACTTCGGCAGCGACATTCCCAGGCTCGGTGGGAACCGCCGCCGAATACCTCACCGGGGCGGGTTGCTCGTCCGGGTAGGCCCCAGCGCCCGGAGCGGGGGCGGCGAGAGCGAGCTCTAGGGAAGAGGTAGGTTCCGAAGGGGGCGCCGCTCCAAAGAGCGTTCGCCGCCGCCTAGAGGGGCGGGTACCATGATGCCGAAGCTTCCGCTGCTTGATCGTCCTCTTGCGGGAGATGCTCCCCTGCATTGGCGCAGGCGCTTCGCCCGCGATCGCCTCCGCCGGCGCGCTCAGGTCCATCCCCAATGTAGCGAGTATTGCTGCAGCGAGCGTCAGGCGTGAGCGGAGCAAGGCCAGCCTCCAAGGCGGATCGCACCGCCCTCGAGCTGCCGCTCACCCACCAGACGCCCGTCTCGCACGTCGATACGGCGGCGAGCGTAGGAGAGGATCCGGGCGTCGTGCGTGGAGAAGAGGATGGTCGCGCCCAGCTCTCGGTTCATTTCGAGGAGCAACGCGCCGATCGC
>JBGTHI010000005.1:0-3941 GCA_041746295.1 Myxococcaceae bacterium | reverse complement strand
ACCGCCCGGATCACGACCACACCCGGTCCAGCACCTGCCGCACCAACGGCCAGTCGCGGACAAAAAACTGCGCCGTCCAGATTGCCGTCAGTGTCGCCGTCATCACGACTGGGAGCAGCGCCACATGCCAGCCCTCGCGCAGCCGACGCCAGGCCTTGGTGCTCCACGCGGCGCCGGCGTAGATCGCCAGAATGGGCGTCAACGGCAGGCGGTATCGCGGGTGCCCGAAGACCACGCTGTGCAGCGCCGTCACGAAGCACACCAGCAGGAGCAGCAGCAGATGACTGCGCCAGTCGGCCGGCGGCCTCACGCACACACCGACAATAGCGAGCGCGATGACCACCGGGAAGGCGATCGTGATAGCGGTCGAGGCCGTGACCGCCGCCCATGCCGGCGGACGGAACAAGCCCCGCTGGACGCCGGCGACGAAGTCCCGGTCGAGGGCCCAGAAATCCCCGAACTTGATCGCCATCCGCCGCAGGGTCAACCCGGGGTGTTCGCGCATGAATGCGACGGCTCGCTCCCGCGCCCATCGTTCCTTCAGGCCTTCAGTCCACTCTCCTCCGCCTGGAGGATGTGCCGGAATACCGACGATCCAGCTTTGCTCCCCGCGCTGTGAGATTGCGTCCCAAATCCGGTCGTGGGGAGTGAACTGGTAGTTGCCCATGTGCAGGTTCAACCCGCCCATGGTGTCCACGACCACCGGCACGCCTTGCAGGCGCGTGTTGCGAACCGCCCACGGCGCGACGATAGCGGCGTAGCCGCATAAGACCACCGCTGCGCAGGCCAGCCGCCTTGGCAGGGGTGCCGGCAGCATCCACGCGAGCAGGGGCACCAGGACCAAGGGAAAGGGCCAGACGACGCTCCGGGTGAGCGCCGCCAGGCCCAGGAGCACCCCCGCGGACAAAGCGACCGCCAGGCGAGGCTGCCCGACCAGTGCGACCAGGCAGGCCGCAAAGGCCGTGAGCAAAAACGTGAAGACGGTCTCTGTGAGGAGCAGCGAGTTGGCCAGCACCAGCGCCGGGTAGAACGCGGTCGCCGCCGCGGCGAGAAGCGCTGCCTTCTCGTCATACAGTCGCCGTGTAATCCAGTACACCAGCACGGCTGTCGCCAAGGCCAACAAGTCCTGTATCGCGCGCACCACCTGCAGGCTTCTGGAACCGGTGGCCGCCCACAGGCCGGCCACGAAGGCCGGGTAGAGCGGAGGCCGCAGCGACGTCGGACCGCTTTCTGCCGTGAAGCCCCGGCCCTCGACAAGATTGGTTGCAATCAGGTGGTAGTGCTTCTCGTCCGCGATCTGAGGAGCAAGCAGGGAGGTCATCGCCAGGACGAGCACTCGCAGTGCCGCGGCCGCCAGCAGCACGGCGGCAAGGCGGTGTCTGGGAGAGCGCGATGTCATGTCACGGACGGTCATCGGGAGCAGTCTGTCAGAGCAAGAGTGTCGCCAGGGGAATCCAGCCCGTGACAGCCTTTCGATTGTACCCGGCACTGGTTGAACCCGCTGAACGAGCCGAGTGCCTCGATCCAGGTCGTAAATGTCTGCCTGCGGAGGGACTTAGGTCCACCACGGACTGGCATAGAATCGACGGTGTGAGCGGTGGAGGCTTGATGGTTTCAGAGGGTTTGCGCCCGCAATTGGTGGTGGGGGGGCCGTGCTGGAGTTCGTCGCTTTTGCGCCCCGCCTGAATCCTGAGTTCTAGCTGACGCGTAGCTCCGAAGTAGCGCAGTGTTGGATGCCGAGCGCTTTCGCGTAAGAGGACTCTGTGGTCAAGCAGATAGCGAAACGTCTCGTCGGAGAGGCCAACCTGGGTCGCCTTGAATTTTTCAGACAGCCGCTATTGCGGGAGAGTTGGGGCGGACCCTTCAACGGCCAGAAGTACAGGCTTCGGATTTTTTTCGATCTGCTCTACCAGTTCCCCATTCGCGGCATCGTCGAGACCGGCACGTTCCGAGGAACCACTACGGCACTGTTTGCCGCGACCGGATTGCCCGTTTACTCGAGCGAGATTGAAGGGAGGGCCTTCGCGTACTCCACCATGCGCTTCTGGCTTTACGGCTCGAGCCTCCACCTGCACCACGCTGATAGCCGATCCTTCCTTCGCGATCTGAGCCAGGACCCATCGGTGCCGAAAGACGATGTGTTCTTTTACCTTGATGCTCACTGGGGCGATGATTTGCCGCTCTTGGAGGAACTCGAGATCATCTTTCGGAGCTGGACACGACCTGTCGTGATGATCGACGACTTTCGAGTGGGCGACACGGCGTATGCCTACGACAGCTACGGCCCAGAGAAGACGCTCGACCTGAAATACATTGCTCCTGTCGTCACGGCTCACAACCTGATGACCTTCTTTCCCGCCGCCACCCCACCCGAAGAGACCGGCCTCAGGCGCGGAAGTGTCGTCGTCTGCAACCAAGCCAGTGGAGCCACAATCGAGGCAGACATCCGCACCCTGACGAGAGTGCGCCCGTAGTCTGCGGCTCGGTGCCGCCGAGGCCGGGAGGAGATGCCCCTTACTTGGAGGACAGATGCGGGCCGGGAGATGACATCTACGACTGACCAACGCCAGCGAGCTGTTAGCATCACGATAAGAGTCGCGTGATAGTGGCGCCAAATGCTACGCTCATGCGCTGACGCTGGAGTGAGGGCCGACAATGCTGGAACTTGCCGAGAAAGTAGTACTTGTGACTGGCGGAAACGGATTTCTTGGACGGCACGTGAAAACGGAGTTGGGCCGCAGAAACTGCAGATCGGTCGTGGCGCCTCCAAAAGCCGACTACAACCTCACAGTGGAAGATGATGTGGAACGACTGTACGCAGACGTTCGACCCGATGTCGTCATTCATCTCGCCGCCGTGGTCGGTGGCATCGGCGCCAACCGCGCCAATCCCGGCACATTCTTCTACGAAAATCTCTTGATGGGCGCACTGACACTCGAACACGCTCGACGGTCAGCGGTGGAGAAGTTTGTCGCCATCGGCACGATCTGCTCCTATCCGAAATACACGCCAGTCCCGTTCAGAGAAGACGAACTGTGGAACGGATACCCTGAGGAAACCAACGCGCCGTATGGACTGGCCAAGAAGATGCTGCTGGTTCAAGCGCAGGCGTATCGGCAGCAGTACGGTTTCGACGCAGTCTTTCTCCTTCCGGTGAATTTATACGGGCCGGGCGACAACTTCGATCCGGACAGCTCGCACGTCATACCCGCACTCATTCGTCGGTTCCTGGAGGCGAAGGCATCGTCGGCTGATTTCGTCGAGGTATGGGGCGACGGCTCGGCGACGCGAGAGTTCTTGTTCGTCGAGGATGCCGCAAAGGCGATAGTGCTTGCCACGGAACACTACGAGTCGTCGGAACCGGTGAATATCGGCGCGGGATTCGAAATTTCCATTCGCGATCTCGTCGAGAAGATTCGTGGATTCGTTGGCTTCGAGGGCGAGGTTCGTTGGGACACATCCAAACCCAACGGGCAGCCCAGACGAAGTCTCGACGTGACCCGCGCCGCCCAGTCATTTGGGTTTCGTGCCACCACCACGTTTGACGCTGGCCTTGCGACGACCATCGACTGGTATCTGCGTGCTGGTTCCAATGTCGCGTCTGTGTGATGTCAGCAACAAGGGCGTTGACGTACGGCTGAGTATCCGCTTTCGCTCTGTCGCCGTTTCAAGCCGGCGTGTGCTCTGAACTAGAATCGTCGATGTGCCGCCAGGGATTCTCGTTGTCTCAGAGGTGTTTCCTCCCGCCATCGGCGGCAGCGGCGCCCTGTTGGAGAATGTTTATCGGAGGGTGTCTGATCTTCAGGTGCGCGTCGTCGCCCACGACGCACCCGCAGGCCTGCCTCCATACGCGGGTCCGCTCGACGTCCAGCGCGTCTCGATGGTTGCTCCCGACTGGGGTGTCGTGCGCCCTTCGTCGTTGCGGCGCCATGTTCGCGTTG
>JBGTHI010000004.1:0-8540 GCA_041746295.1 Myxococcaceae bacterium | reverse complement strand
AGGGGCGGCTGGGCGAGGCGCAGGAGGCGCTGCGGGAGGCGGCACAGACATTCGCGGTGCTGGGAGCGGCGGGGGACGCGGCGGCGGTGGAGCGGGAGATGGAGGGGGTCGTGGCGCAGTAGCAGCTGTTGAGCAACACGTCGCTTGATTACAAACCGTCAATTGATTCAGTCTTCCGTCCAGGTTTGAATTGACGAACTCTTGTAGCTCGAGCATAATCTCGGAGTACCTTGCTCCGAGGTCCTCCATGGACGGCCGCCCCTACCTGAAATGCCTCGGTCAACCTGCCTTATTCTCTCCGGCTGGTGAACCGATTCGGATCCGAACCAAGAAGCATCTTGCCCTTCTCGTCTATCTATTCGTCGAAGGCCGACGAAGCCATCGACGTGATAGACTGGCCGAGTTGTTCTGGCCGGACGTACCCTCCCCCCAAGCTCGCCACTCGTTAGCGACAGCCCTATCGATTCTTCGCCCGCGATTGGGTACCGGTGCGCTGTCGACAACTCGTGATCACGTCGTTGTTAACGAGAATTGTGTCAGCATGGACATAGATCGACTATTAGCTGGCGATGTTGTCGGAACGGCGACGCGGGAAGCACTAGAGGTCACGGAGTTTCTTGAGGGATTCGAGATCCCTGATTCAGCTGAATTCGGCCTTTGGAAGGACCGACAGAGGGCCAGGCTCCTTCCGGGTGTCAGAGCCGCGCTGGTACAACTGATAGATGGGTGCCGGCGAACTGGTGACACTCGTCAAATAGAACACCTTGCAGACATGATGCTAGCGCTGGATGAGCTTAGCGAGGAGGCAGTAAGGGCGAAAATGGAGGCTCGCGCATTTGCGGGAGATCGACTGACAGCACTACGGATCTTTGAGGAGTGGAAAGGGAAGCTTTCTGAAGCAGTTGGTGCTCAACCGTCCGAGCTAATTGAAGGTATGGCGGTCCGGCTTAGGCGCCGGGGATGGGAGCGGAGTGACCTAGCTGACATACCGACCGTTCGCACCGATCAATGGCGTGACCGATGTTTCATTGGTCGGTCTGTCGAATACCGAACTCTGTACGAGGCGTGGGAAAGAACAAAAAGGGGCAAGGCATCACACGTTTTGGTTCTAGGAGACTCGGGTGTAGGAAAATCGACTCTGGTAGACCGTCTCATCACGGCCGCTGGATTGGAGGGAGCTGCCTTTAGTCGGGCACAGTGTTACGACCTAGAGCAGGAGATACCCTACGCAACTCTTGGGAACCTGGTACGAGGGCTTTTAGATAGGCCTGGAGTCTCCGGCACGCCACCGGAAGCTCTAGCCGAAATTGCGCTTACGATACGAGACGTCCGACGACGGTTTCCCACCGTTCCTGTGGTCGAGGAGAGTCAAGGAGAGACAGCGCGGCTGAGGTTTACCGAAGCGATCTATCAGATGCTGGAGACCATCGCTGAGGAACACCCAGTCATACTGGTGATCGACGACTTGCATTTGGTCGACGAGGCCAGTCTCTCGGTTCTCCATTTGATCGCACACCGGGTTCACAACCAGGCAATAATGCTTGTGCTCGTGGCGAGGGAGGGCGAATTGCCCCGCTCTCAGCGGGCTGCACAGCTTCGTGGTAGTGCACAAACCATTGGTATACGGGAAATTGAACTGCCGCCGCTTTCGGACGAAGAGAGCGCAGAACTCCTAGAAGCCCTCCTCAGTCCAGCCCGCCCAGGCGTGGACGCACCCTTGCGCCGGGCCATTATTCGAGCCGCGGGCGGGTTTCCCATGATCCTAGAGCTGCTGGTCCAGGACTGGGAAGCCAACGGCGATCGCTCCTTGGTGTTGGGCCTCGATGCCATGACGATAGACTTTGCCACTAGCGCAGAAGCACCCCCAGTGTACAAGCAAGTCTTCGAACGCCTAGCATTTGCCTTGGATCATGGTACGCGACATGTACTGAACGTCGCCGCAGTATTGGGGCACCGCCTGAACGACCTATCGCTATACTCAGTCGCCGATCTTGGCCAAGGTCAGGTCATGGCCGCCATGGCTGATCTTGTCCGCCATCGGGTGTTGCGGGATGGAGGGCGTGGCCTCGAGTTCGTAAACGAGTTTGTGCGAGCAGCCGCGTATCTAGGAGTACCCTCTCCGGTGCGGCGTGCCCTACACGCATCTGTGGCCGCGCATCTCATGGACGAAGAGCGGAGGGGAGTCCGCTTCCTCGGATTGGAAATTGCCTGGCATGCAACACGCGCAGGTCGGGTCGCTGAAGTCCCATCGTTTCTTCTCAAAGGGGCTCAGGAAGCGCTAGCGCAGGGTGCGCTCGACGCGGCTGGTCGGGCACTTGGAACCGCTCTAGGACAGCTGGCAAACGAGGATCGGTGCGCCGCGACCCTACTGCTAACCGAAGTGTTACAAGAGCAGGGCCGTTGGGGTGAATCAGCCAGAGTGTTGATGGACCAAGAGACCGCTCGGTCCTCCGCCATGGGAACGGTTCTCTTGATGTTAGCTGAACACCGGACGGCCGCCTCAACCGGAAACACTCTGATAGGTGCCGTACAACGATTGCTCGCAATAGTAGAAGCAGATTCCTCACAACGTGTTCGCCTGAAGGCGGCGAACGCGGCGGCGCAACTGATGGGAGATGTACGCGACAGGGCACTCGCACGAGCGGTGCTCAGAGCGCTCGACAGCATGAGCCGCAGTGATTTCACCGAGGACGAAGAATTCCAGTTAGGTCTTTGTCGTACTCAGCTACTGTACTATTCGGGAGAGCACCGAGCAGTCTTGGAAGCGCTGACGGCACTCGCCACATCAATGAAGGCGCGCGGGGCCGCCAATTCGACTCTAGTCCGCGTTCACTCAGGCTTAGGCGTCATTCGTTGCTACGATGGCCAGTATGACCTGGCCAACGCTGAGTTCTACGCTGCTCGCGCTATAGCAGTTCAGATAGGCAACGAAGCCCAACAGGTTACTTTGGCCGCGAATCTCGCCCTTTGTTGTCTTCGTCTTGGTAGGTATGACGAGCAGCTGGAGTGGAGCAGAAAGGCTTCAGGAGTGGGATTTTCGAGGTATCAGTGCCTGCAGGTCGCCTACAACCAAGCCTTTGCCTTGGCAATGCGAGGAGAACCAAGAGCTGCCTGTGAGGCTTTTGCCAGCGTAGATCCGAATATCCCACCGGACAGCGCTCCTTGGCTCGTCCAAGCTTGGAAACTGCACCGCGCAGACATCCTTCGCCTTTGTGGTCAACAAGGCGCCGCAATGAGACAAGCCCGTGAAGCGATCGGCTGGCCAGAACCCGCGCTTCATGCACATTCGTTTGCGGGGGTTTTTGCTCGCTGGCTCGCGCTTGTCTCGAGGGAGGAAGGTGCGCTCGACCGGGCGCGCGTCATCCTAGACGAGTTGGGGCACAGACCTAACGATTTTGATGCGGTCGATCGCGCGGAGATAGGATGCGCAAGATTGATCGTGTACCAGTCTCACAGATCTGAGGCTGAACTAAGAGATCTGTTAGCGGAGAATTTGGCCGATTTGCCGTCTGCAGTCGTTACCCATCTCCATAGACTCGGAGTTCTTGAATTCGTGATGCCTGAGAGACACACCACTGTTTCCTTGCGCTGAACGAGTGTGAGAATGTGAGAGCTTCCGGTGGCCAGCAAACCGCGGGTATGTCCCCTTTTCGGCTGAACCAGCAGCCCTACTTCGTCCTCCCAATCTGGGATCTCAATACCCAGTACTCCCTAGCTCGCACCACCAGTCTTCCAAAGGCCCGCGACTGGCCAGTTCACCCGACGAGACCTGGTCGGTGCGATGTCCCGCCGATCGAGGTCTGCAGTAGGGCCAACTATTAGGCGTCGAACGCCAACAGACGAAACCACCACATCGACTAGGTCGGTGTCAAACTGTGTTCCCTTGCACTTTTGAAGTTCGGCGATGACGACTTCTAGCGGGAGACGTTTTCTGTAAGGACGATCGGTTGTCATCGCATCGATCGTGTCGGATATGAGGATGATGCGCGATCCGAGCGGAATGCTCTTGCCGCTAAGGCCAGAAGGATACCCCTCACCATCCCACCGTTCATGGTGATGACGGACCGACTCCTGAATAAACCCTCGAAATTTCGAAATGATTCCAACCAGTTCCGCACTTTTTGCGGAATGCGTCTGCATTAGAGCAGTTTCTTCCGGGGTAAGCCGCCCCTCCTTTCGCAACAATGGTGCGAACTCCTCGTGGATCTTACCGACGTCATGCAAGAGGGCCGCGGTCTCAATCTGCTCAACCTCCTTGGCGGGAAGGCCAAGCTCCACAGCGATCGTCCGCGAGAGCTCGCTAACTCGGACAGAATGGCCTGAAGTGTAGGGGTCGCGGGCCTCGATTGCCTTTACCATCACCTGCAGGAGTTCTTGCCCGCTGTCCTGCAATTGATGGTACAGCCCATAAATATGTCGGACGGCGATGATTGGAAGAATTATCCCGATGAGGCCAATAGAACCGAAGCCCAGCCACAGATCAAACCTCACGTACAGCCAAGCCACAAACACCGCGATAGCACTCGCCCCCAGATCGTAACCGAGTACCCCTCGGGTATTTAGGTTCCAAACTTCTCTGAGCGCGCGGTCGGAACTCAACGCGACTGCGGTGCTAACCGCAACGGAGTTGACGAGGAAGTACACGGTGGCGAAGAGCAGGAACAGCCCAAGGTCGCGCTGGACTGCTTCGGACGAGAGCGTTCCATTGGCGCTCAAGTAAGCCGGCGGAAGCTTCCCTCCTGCGACGAGATAAACAGACACAGCCAGGGAAATCGACAAGATCCGCTGGGAAACATTGAAGACAATCTTGAGCGGAGAGTTAGCGCGTGAAAGTTCCCCAAGGAAGGTGGATACGCCTGCGACCACGCTCGCCCAAAACCCTCCGAACAGCAAAGCAGCCGCCAGGTGCATGACGAACGACGTCGACCCCCTTGCTGCAACCCTCAGTCTGGTTGTGGTCAGTCCTTCTAGGAGGGTTGCGACAAGGAGGAAGGTGCCCAGGGGCCACCACCCTGGAAATTGCAAGCGAGAAAAGTACACGGTGTAGCCGGCGATTGCCGCTGCACCCGCCACCCCAAACACGAAACAATGGACTCTTGCTTCACGCGACATAGGGCTTTGCAGGCTAAGGGATCCCGATCCCACCGTCAGACTAGTGCCAAGTCTGCCCTTCGCCCTTACCAAACAGACCGGCGAGTGCGTTGGCAAAAGTCGCGAGCCAGCTGATCTTCAACATGAGCGTCACCCCCCAGAGAGAAATGCATTAAATCGGGAAGTGGCAAGCCTCGCTATGGCCGCCAGACGCTCCGCTCAATCAGTTTTTTCGCTAGTCTCCGCTGTGCTCGTTTGTCCTGCACCTACAGAGACCGGGATCCCCTAACCTTGTGTCCTTTCACCGTGAGTTGGCCTGCCTGCGCCGGCCTGGCGCCCCGCTGAGAATCGTCCTCCCAAAGAAGCGATGAGCGCACCCGGGGTGCGCCCAGAGTCTGATCCTAGATGTGGCTCCGAAAACCGGGACCCGGAAGGGTCACCCCGGCCGCCGGGCCTCGGTCCACCGGTTGGTCGCGTCCAGCACGGCGAACACCGCCGCCCGCTCCGCGCTCTCCCGGATCTCCGCCGAGCCGGTCAGGAGCGACGTCTCCCGCCCGCCCAGCCCCTGCACCGCCACGAAGGCGAACTCCCGGTCGAACCCTTCCACGATCTTGGCACCCTCGAGCGCCAGCGAGGAGTCCTTGAGCAGCCGGTCCAGCACCGTCACCGCCGCCTTGGCCGCGGCCTCGACCCGGTTGCGCGGGGTATCCGAGCTCTCTTCCTCCGCCGTCTCGGTATGATCCCGGTAGGACAGCGTCACCGATATCAGGATCCGGTGGGGCCGCCGGCCCGGCGCCACGGTGAGGTTCTCGAACAGCACCGCCCGCTGGAGCACCTTCTCCCGCACCGCTTCCCGCTCCATCGCCTCGATCGGCTTCACGTCGGCCGTCTGGGCGATGCTGATCTTCCGGTGATCGATCTTCAGCCCCAGCTGCGCCAGCAGGGCCGACTCGATGTTCCGGACCAGCTGCTTGGGCGCCAGACCCGACTGCGCCAGCACGTGGACCTCGCTCACCTCGCCCAGCGGCGTGGTGACGACCCGGGCCGAGAGGATGCCCTCCAGGCTGGTGAGCAGGTTCTCCGCCCGCCGCACGCCCCAGGGATCGGGAATGGACTCGGCAGTGCCGGGACGGCCCGGCTGCGGTGTGCCCATCGGCTTGGAACTGAACGGTCCGGTCATGAAGGGCTATGGGCTCTTGGCTATGGGCTATGGGCTATTGGCTAACTGCTCTGTTCTCAAATCATCTTGCTACTGACTTGATGTCACCACTTCGGATCCTGGCCGGCGGGCTTGCCGATAGCCAATAGCCCATGGCCAACAGCCTTCAAGCAACCGCATTGCGTCCCGCCGCCTTGGCACGGTATAGCGCCCGGTCGGCGGAGACCAGCAAATCTCCCTCAGGCTCGTTGAGATCGAACTCCGCGATCCCGACGCTCACGGTGATCAGCCCGGCCGGGTAGCCCAGCCTCCGCCCGATCCCCTCGATGCCGGCCCGGAGCGCCTCGGCCACCCGCGCGGCACCGTCCAGATCGGTGCGGGTGAGGATGACCACGAACTCGTCGCCGCCGTAGCGGGCCGCCACGTCCGAGGCGCGCACCGCGTTCCTGATCTCCTCGGCCACCGCCACGAGGATGTCGTTGCCGGCCTCGTGCCCGAACTGGTCGTTCACCTGCTTGAAGCGGTCCAGGTCGAGGAACAGCACCGCGAACCGCTCGCTGCTTCGCTTGCTGCGCTCGATCTCGAACGCCAGCCGCTCGCGGAGCACCCGGTAGGTCGACAGTCCGGTCAGCTCATCGGCTGCCGCCGCCCGATGCGCCTCTTCAGCTCGGCGCTCCTGGTACGGCGCGCACTGCCGCATCGAGGCCCGGCCCAGCGCCGCTGCCTCGGCGAAGCGCTGGCAGGTGTCGAAGCCGCAGGCCCGGCAATCCCACGGGCGTCCGTTCGGCCCCTTCCCGATCTGGTCCAGGATCGCGGTGACCGCCACCGGATCGGGGCGAACCGGCCGGTCCCTGATGGCGAACGTGGCCCCCACACTGGCGACCACCGCGGTGTCTACCACCGGGTGCCGGCTCCGGGGCGGCTCGGTGCTGGCCAGCAGCTCCCGGCGCCAGAACAGCTCCTCCCGGGGTCCCGACAGCGGGTGGTCCAGCGATCCTTCGGTCGAGAGAATATCCACGAAACCGAGATCGAGCCGGTCCACCGCCACCGCCCGCGCCACCGCCTTGAGTGCGTCCAGGCCCCGGAGCTTCCGGAACCGGCGGCTGGAGTAGCGAGCCTCCTCCAGCAGCGGGAGCGGCAGGCCGCCGGCGGCGCTGAGATACCGCCGCCGCTCCTCCGGCACCCGGTCGAAGAAGATCGGCTGGCTCAGCACGTTGGCGTCCCGGATCCGGAAGATCTGGTCCAGGTCGCCGAAGGTGATGGCCGCGTCAAGCTCGCTGCTGCTGAACGGCGGGCTGATTCCCGCATACACGATCTTGAGGCCCGCCCCATACTGTGCTCTCAAATATCGGGCCTCGGCCACCGGCGGGACCGTCACTGGGGCCAGATACGGAACCAGCTCGGGGAACTGGAGCCGGACGGTGTCCACTACCACCGGATCTGTGGACCGGATGAGGGTCCCCCAGGGCTCCTGTTCCCAGAGCTTAAGATATTCTGCCGCAACGAGTTCGTCACCAATGACGCCCCGAGTCACCGCCCGGAACCCGGCCGCGTAGCAGGCGTTGATGACCTGCTCCGGCGTGGCCGGGTAGAAATGGGCGACCGACTCGGGGCTGAGGATGAGCACACCATCCCCCTGGGCGGCGATGGCAAGAGCCCGTCCAATTTCGCCGTTTACCTTGACCGCACTATGGGGACATGCCTGGAGGCACTGCCCACAGCGAATGCACGGCTCATCCTCGATCTGGAGGAGCAACGGCTCCTCCGCCGCCACCGCAATAGCATCGGTGGGGCAAACACGGACGCAGGCCAAGCACGCGACACAGAGCTCGGCGTCAATAACAAAATTCAAGGCTGGTCCGCAGAGGGAGGGGAGTATTTGCAATTTGACAGCGGGAACAGAGACTGTCAAGGCTTCGGTAGGTGCAAGGTATTCATACAGTAGAAGTTAGCTCGCTGCAACATACTGCAATTTGACAGGGCTATTAGCTATCGGCTATTTGCTATTGGCTCTTCGACTTAGGTGGGCTAAGGGCCATGCGCTATGGGGCCGTGCCGATGCCCCAACCCAGCATCGGTGCCGAGCGCGGAGATCCTCCGCGCACGGAGCAAGCCCATAGCCCATAGCCCATAGCCCATAGCCCATAGCCCCATAGCCCATAGCCTTCATTCCAAATGATACGCCTTGATCTTCCGGTACAGGGTACGTTCCCCGATGCCCAGCACCTCCGCCGCGCGGCGGCGATTGCCCCGGTATTCCTTGAGGGCGGCTTCGATGGTGGCCCGCTCG
>JBGTHI010000003.1:0-9100 GCA_041746295.1 Myxococcaceae bacterium | reverse complement strand
CCCTGAAGGGGACCCTCCTCTGCGCCTACCATCCCAAGGACGGCGTGGTCTTTCCCTGGCCCTTCCTGTGGGGCTACGCCAACAGCTGCGTCCGGCGCGGTATTGCGGTGGAGAGCTTTACCCGGGTGACCGGATTTCTCCTCTCGCAGGGGCGGGTGTGCGCGGTGCAAACCGATCGCGGTGAGATCGCCTGCGAGACGGTAGTGCTGGCGGCGGGGGCCTGGAGTCCCCAGATTTCGCAGCTCGCGGGCGTGACCTTACCCAACAGGCCCCAGCGCCACGAGATCCTCAGCACCGAGGGGCTCAAGCCCTTCTTGGGCCCGTTGGTCTCGGTGCTCGACTCGGGGCTCTACTTCAGCCAGTCGATGCGGGGGGAGATCGTGGGCGGGATGGGCGATCCGCGGGAAGCGCCCGAGCTCAACGCCGGCTCGACCTTCCAGTTCCTCACCCGCTTCGCGCGGGCGGTGACCGAGCAGGTGCCGCGGTTGAGCCAAGTCAAGGTGCTGCGCCAGTGGGCCGGCGCCTACGATGTCACGCCCGACAACAACCCGATCCTCGGCCGCACGCCCGGGCTTCCGAACCTCCTACAGCTCTCGGGCTTCGTGGGCCACGGGATGATGATGGCTCCGGCCGTCGGAGAGCGGATGGCGGCCTGGATGGCGACCGGGGAGTCGGATGAGCTCTTCACCCGCTACAGCCTGGCGCGCTTCGACCGGAGCCTGCGAAGCCTGGGGACCCCGCTGGAGCGTGAAGAGATGGTGATCGGCTAGTCTCCGTGTCGCCATGTCCTCCTCTTCCGTCGCAGTCGACGCCGAAGCGCTGTGCAAGAGCTTCACCCTGACCCTAGGAGGTCGGTTCTGGCGCCGCGAGAAGCGCCAGGTCTCCGCGGTGAACGGTTTGAGCTTCTCCATCGCTCCCGGCGAAGCGGTGGCCTTCATCGGCCCCAACGGCGCCGGCAAGTCCACCACCATCAAGATGCTGACCGGGATCCTGCATCCCACCTCGGGCCATCTGTCCGTCCTTGGGCGGGTGCCCTGGAAGGAGCGCGAGCGGCTCGCCTACGAAGTAGGCGCCGTCTTCGGCCAGCGGTCGCAGCTCTGGTACCACCTTCCACCTACCGACACCTTTGATCTGTTGTCGCGGATCTACAACCTGGACCCCAGCGACTATCGGGCGCGCCGCACGATGCTGGTGGAGCGTTTCGGCTTGGGCCCTTTTCTGCAAACGCCGGTGCGTAAGCTCAGCCTGGGAGAGCGGATGCGGGCCGAGGTGGCTGCCAGTCTTCTTCACCGGCCCAAGGTGCTTTTCC
Source organism: Myxococcaceae bacterium (assembly GCA_041746295.1). Taxonomy (GTDB): domain Bacteria; phylum Myxococcota; class Myxococcia; order Myxococcales; family Myxococcaceae; genus JBGTHI01. Next base: position 7,791 of record JBGTHI010000003.1, on the reverse strand, counting down.
TAGACGAGCCGACCATCGGGCTGGACGTGCTTGCCCGGCAGAGTCTGCGGGACCTGGTCCGCGAATGGAATCGAAACGAGGGGCTGACGGTATTCCTGACCAGCCATGACGCCGGGGACATCGAGCATCTCGCCGACCGGGTGCTGGTGATCAACCGCGGAACCCTGGTGCTGGACGATTCGGTGGCGGCGATGCGGCAGGATTTCCTCAAGGAGAAGATCCTCGACGTCGCCTTTGGCGAAGCGCCGCGCCCCTGGACGGCGCCCGGCGTCACCGAGCTCTCGCGCACCGGCTATACGGTGAAGCTCCGGGTCGACACCCGGCAGACGCCGATCGAGCGGGTGGTCGCGGCGATGCTCGACTCCGGTCCGGTGCTCGACCTCTCAATCGAGAACCCTCCCTTAGAGGAGGTGATCGCGCATATCTATGGAGTCGCCTCGCGGGGCCCGGCATGAGCAAGTACCGCTTTCTGGTCCGGACCTCCGCGCGCTCCAGTCTCGCCTACTGGGGCGATCTGCTGGCCAGCTCACTCTTCCTGCTTCTGATCCTCTTCATCTTTTTAAAGCTCTGGCGAGTCACCTACGCCTCCACCGGCAGCCAGTTGCTCGCCGGCCTGACGCTCCCGCAATTGCTCTGGTACCTGGGCGCGGCCGAGTCGCTCAGCCTCTCTCGTCCCCGGATCACGCCGGAGGTGGACGCCGACGTCCGGACCGGGGCGCTGGCGGTGCATCTCCTTCGGCCCCTCTCCTATCCGCTCTATCGGCTGGCGACCCACCTGGGTGAGCGGCTCCTCCGACTGGGACTCTATCTGGTGCTGGCGGTGGGACTGTGCTGGCTCTTCACCCAGGAGTGGGTGATTTCGCCCCGGGGCTTCCTGCTGTTCGCGCTCGCGCTGCCGCTGGCGCTCCTGCTCGACTTCCTGGCCTATTTTCTGATTGGCCTGGGCGCCTTCTGGCTGGAGGACACCCAGGGGCTCACCCTTCTGTACTCGCGGCTGCAGCTGCTATTGGGAGGGACCCTCCTTCCGCTGCCGCTCTTTCCCGACTGGATGCAGCAGATCCTCTCGGTGCTTCCCTTCGCCGGTTCGGTCTACGGCCCCGCCCGGCTGTTCGTGGCGCCCGACGGGCACTTCCTAGGTCAGGTTTGGCTCCGGCAGGGAGTGGCGGTCGGGCTGCTTTGGGCGGCGGTGGCGGCCGTCTTTCACCTGGCGGTGCGCCGGGTGGAGGCGCAGGGAGGATGAGATGAGCAGATACCGCGGGTACCTCTCTCTGGCGGGCGCCTACGTACGTTTCAATTTGAAAGCGCAGCTGGCCTATCGCGGCGGCTTCGTGTCGCAGGTGGCGGCGATGTTCCTGAACAACGGCTGCTGGCTCGCTTTCTGGATTCTTTTCTTCCATCGTTTCCCGGTGCTGAACGGCTGGCGTCGCGAAGATCTGGTCACGCTCTGGGCCCTCAGCGCCTCCGGCTTCGGCCTGGCGCATGCCCTGCTCGGCAACAGCTGGAGCCTGCCGCAGCTGATCATGCAGGGACAGCTCGACGCCTGGATGCTCTATCCGAGGCCGCTGCTCTCCCATCTGCTGCTGGGAAGCTCTAGGGCCACCGCCTGGGGAGACCTCCTGTTCGGCTTCGTCGCCTTCGCGCTGCTGGTCCATCCCGGCCTGGCCGGATGGGCAGCCTTCGGGGGGTCGTTGCTCGCCGCGACCATCCTCTTCGTGGCCGTCAGCGTCTTCAGCGGCAGCTTCGCCTTCTTCATCGGCAGCTCCGCCGCGGTCGCCGAGCAGTACCGGTTTGCGATGATCACCTTCAGCACCTACCCGGGCGCTCTTTTTGGCGGCGTGGCCAAGCTGCTGCTCTTCACGCTCTTGCCGGCGGCGCTGATCAGCGATGTCTCGGTGGAGGCGGTTCGTTCGGTCTCGCTCAAGGGGGTCGCAACGGCTCTGGCCGGCTCACTGGCCTTCCTGGCGTTGGCTACCGCCGTCTTCTACCGGGGGCTGCGGCGATACGAGTCGGGAAATCTCACCACGCTCCGGGAATGACCCCCATTTTTCTCCGATGACGCCCGTGCGACCTGTGCGATTCTCCTCGATACCGTGCGCTCTTTTCCTCAAGCCGCCTCCGTCGCCGCCCTGGCCTTGAGCCTGGCGCTCTGGAGCTGCTCCAAGGATTCCGGGACCGCCAATGAATCGGAGATCCGGGCGGGCGACCTGCCGGGAGCGGTCCCCATCCCCGATTCCGGTACGCTGCTGACCGTCTCAATGGTGCTTCCCGACGGAAGGCTGTCACCGGTGGCCTACGAGCCCAACGCGCCTACCTTTGTTGAACCGGCGCAGGGGTTCGACGTGGTGGCCCACGCGGGATTGCGGAACTACCGGCTGCGCCTCTTCGATGAGGCCGATCGGGCGCTGGTCTCCGACGATGAAGCGCAGGAGACGCCGCAGGGAGGCACCCACTACCGGGCCACCCTCCCCGAACCGTTGAAGACCGGCCATCGGTACACGCTGGTGCTGGACGCCCAGTCGGGAGAGAACGCCACCAACGGCAAGGGCCGGGTGATCCCCGAGCAGCGGATCGAGCTGAAGGTGCTCGGCGAGCGCGAGAAGGCCGTCGTGACGCCGTCTAAGGTCGTCCGCAAGAAGCGGCGCCGCTAGACAGGATCGCGCCGAGGTCGTTTAGTTCCGGTTTCCGGCACTAAACGACCTCGCTGTAGCTTGAGCCTCCTCGATACAGCGCGTTGTAACGAGCAAGATGCCGCCATTGGGCGGCCACAACACCCACGGAGTGTGCACCGACAATCTGTTGGGGTCCTTTCCGGAGGATGTGGATGGCGGTCGGAATCAAAGACAGGACTCGGGCTGCGCCGCAATGGAAACGGCGGCCGAGCAACCGGCAGGCGATGGTCGTCCGCGACGGTCCGTTCGCCGTGAACCCTGATCCTTTCGAGATGGGTCCGGTGGGCGCCACCCACCGCACTGCCGACACTTGTGACTTCGGTCGCATCGTCGGTGAGGCCGTAGTGACAATGGAATCAGGAGCTGCGCCGAAATTGATCGGGATCGTGCAGCAGCTCACGAATAGGGATAAGGCCGAGCTTCAGTTCCGGTGCGATGGGGTACAGATCGGTAGCGCCTCCTGCTTGGTGGAAGAAAACCCTGTTCATCCCCCTGGACCCGATCGCGACCGGTTCAATGAGCTTGAGGCCATCCCGGTTCGGGAGCGGACCGCGGAGGAGAAGCTCGAGTTCGATGCCTTGCTGGATTGCGTAGGTTACGGTCCTGTGAGGCTCAATCTTGTGGCGTGGGACGGGCCTGACGCATTGGAGTCGCTGATCTTCGACACGATCATTCAATTAAGCGATCAGATGGGTTGTGAAGGAAGGGTCCGGGTGGGCACGGACGAGCTTCCCGATAGCAAACTCGTCGCTCTTGGCCATAGGGTTTTCGTCGCCGGCGGAAACGAGGGGCACGACAACTTGAATCCCCTTTCACTGGTCGACGGTGTGACGAGTATGGGGGCGACCACCGTCAACCAAACGCTCGCCACCTACTCGAGCAGCTATGTCGACATCTGGGGTCAAAGGAGTCGCTCGATAGGCCCCGCTCCCGGAGGATGGTCGCTTTGGAGAGACGGGATCGCTGACATCGCCGCCGGCCCTGAGACCCGTGTCACCCAACCGCCGACTCCATGGTGGGAGGCGCATAATCAACTGCGGCGGCCAGCCTTGAGCGGCACCTCCTTCAGTTCGGGACCGGTGGTTGGCGGCTTCCTCTATTCGCTCGCCGCATGACAGCGTCACCCTGGTGCTCCGGCTGAGGCGACGCGGCATCACCGCGCTGGGAAGTTAAAGCCTTCAATCAGCGTTTTCATGGAGCGTGAGCCGGCGGCGAGATCGAAGCGCCACGGACCCTCGCGGGGCCGAAAGAGATAGGAGAATTTCTTGTATAGCGCCCAACCCTCCGGAGTACCTATCAGGTCCCCAAGCCGAGTCATTTCCTCCAGCTTGATCTCTGGCGCGTGCTGCTTGATGGTTTGAAGGTGATGCTCTTCCAAGAGCATTTCGGCGCCGAAACCCAGGCGCGGCCACACCACCAGTCCATCGTCGATGGGCGTCACCACTGCTTCGTGAATCTCTGGAGCGAAGTCTCGGACCTTCTGAAATAGGGAGCGCAGCTCCGAGCGCATGGCGCCATTCCCCTTCGCCTGCTGATACTTGTACCAAGCGCCGATCTTGAAAAACGGTTTTTCCTCTTGTTGGTGCATCCAGATTTCCTTGTAGAAGTCCGGGGCGCCCACGCTCACCTTGACGAGGTCTTGAACCTGCGGGTTCCGGGAGATTTCAACCACCGAACCTGTTCCGGGCTCAAGGAGCGCCGCGAGCTGTTCAGCCCCCGCGCGCACACCCCATAGCTGCTCGCTCAGACCCGCAATTTCCTCGCTGGTGCAGCCCGAGAACAGAATCGGAACCTCTCCCCCCTCAACCTGTAGGAAATGGCTCGCAAGCTCCTTTCTCTCGAACATCCTCCGAACGCGATGATCGTCGATGGGGGGTGGTCGAGGGGGGAGGTGCATTGGGCGTGCTTCGGGCAAGAGCGCGTCCTTTAGTCCCTTGGGAGTGAAGACCGACCAGATCGAACGCTCCGTGTCGCGTGCGGCGGAGGCCATCTCGGAGCCGAGCGAACCCAGGATGTACCCCGCCAGCAGCCCGCCGACCGCGCCTGCTGCGGTGTAGACCCCCACCTTCGCCTTCTGCTGCCCGCTCAGTGGCCCGTTCGATCCGGCCCGCGCCCAATGCACCGCCTTACGAAAGGTCAGCACGCCCGCGCCCGCGGCACCCGCCAGCCCTACGCCGAGACCCGCACCATTGATTGCCATCGCCGAAGTTCCGAGCCTCTAATGAGTCTCGCTCGAAGGGCCGTGCCAGTTGCCCAAGGTATGGAACTCCAACCCAGAACATGACTCTTTGCGTCATTATCGGCAACGACATCCAACTTTAGGGCGACAATTCTCGTGACCGCCGCATTGAAGCAGGGTCAAACCCGCCGAGCAGGTTAGCTGGAGCTGAGATGCTGGGCGATGTCGCGATCCTGATCTCGCAGTCGATCCAGCAGGGCTAGGTCAGCGGCGGTGGGGGTGATGGCCAGGAGGATCTTGCTCACATCGTAGAGCAGCTCCCCGCGGTCCAGAATCTCAAGGCGGGGCCCGTCGAGCGCATAGCGGTCCAGCATCCGGTTGAAGCAGTGCTCCGCGAGCGGCCGCAGCTGAAAAGCGTCGTAGAGGTTGTACTCCACCAGTGTGCGCAGCGCCTCCAGACTCCCTCCCTGACTGTAGGCGCGCCAGAGCAGGACTGCGTCGTAGCCGTTCACGCCGCGCAGATGGAGCGGCCGCGAGAGCCCGGCCTGGTCCTCAATCCGCTTAAGCCCGCCCTCCAGCCCCACCCTTCTTGCGAGGTGGCGGAGGTCGAGATGGACGATCGGTGAAGCGAGCCGCGGAAAGAACCGCTTGAGCACCGGAACGTCGAATGAGCTCCCGTTGAAGGTGACCCAGATCGGCCGCTCGGCGAGCGCCTCCGGCAGCTCTTCCAGGTTCCTGTCCCGGGTGAAGGACCGGAGACCGCTGGAATCGAACAGGCTGACCACCGTGGGTCGGAGCTCCCGGGCGTCTTCGGCCTCGATGTCGAAGTAAAGCGCCTGCTCCCGGAAGTGGGCGAACAGCCGCCAGTGCTCGCGCGAGGGAAGCTGCGCTGCGAGCGAAGCTAGATCGTTGGCCTCTAGCGCCTGGCGCATCGAGGCGATCGCCCGCCGCACCAAGGGATCCAGCTTACCGGAGGTGGCGACCGGCCCTCCCTCGTCGGGAAACTGATCCCACCGGAGAATGCCCCGAGCCCAGAGGTCCTTCTCCCGCCAGGGCCCCACACCGCGGACCAGCTGGAAGGTGCGATCGATCACGCCGCCAGGATTCCGTCGAGCTGGTCCAAGAGGGGAATGTCCGCCTCGCAGAACGGCAGCGCACGCATCTCCTGAGGCCGGAGCCAACGCAGCTCGTTCGCGCAGAGCGGGCGGGGGAGCCCCTGGCGAATCGCTGCGCGGTAGAGCACCAGCGTCACCTCCAGATCCGCATACCGGTGGGTCGACTCCCAGAGCTTCGCGCCTACCTCCAGATCGACCCCCAACTCCTCCTGCGCCTCGCGCGCCAGCGCCGCAGTGTCGGACTCACCCGCCTCGACCTTGCCTCCGGGAAACTCCCACAGCAGCGCGCGGCTCTTGCCGGGAGGACGTTGCTGGACGAGATACCGGCCGCCGTCCGAAGGGGAAGAGATCAGACCCGCCACCACCCGGACCGCCCCCACGGGAGCCCGATTCACCCCGCGCTCGCCTTCAAGGTCATCGCGTAGAGGAAGCCCTGGTTCGACAGCACGTAGACCCGATTTCCAACGCGAGCCACCGGCGCGGAGATCCCGGCGCCCGGGTCCCAGGCCAGTCCGGTCCTGCCGTTGACCGGGTCCACCAGGAGCAGCGCATGGTTCACCGGAACCAGGAGCCCTTGCGGAGCCGCCACCGGCAGTCGCGCCGCCGTCTCTTTCAGCGGCAGGGTCCAAATGGCGCGGCCGTTGTCACGCAGCAGGGCGCCCACCTCGTCTTCGCCTGCCGTGTAGATCACCCCGGCGCGCTGAAGCAGCGAGGTGACCCCGGGCTGCGCGGAGTGCCAGCGGATGTTTCCGTTCTCCGCCTCCAGTGCGTAGACCCCTTCCTTGTAGGAGGCGACGTAGAGGCCGCCCTCGCCGTCGAGGATAGGGCCGCCGTCTACATCGATGAGCTCGGAACCCCCTGAGCCAAGCGGCCGCTCCCACTTGAGCCCGCCGTCATCCGCCTTGAGCGCCACCACCGAGCCGTCGGAGAAGCCGGCATAGACCACGCCGCCTTCGATCCGCGGGGTGGCCATCCCGCGCACGGTGAAGCCGACGGGCGGATCCCGGCGGTACTGCCACTTCCAGGCACCATTGCTCGCGTCGATGGCAAAGACGGTGTCGGCGTGGCTGGCGAAGTAGACCACCCCATCTACGAGGACCGGGGGCGTTCCCAGCTCTTGGCCGGTGGTGAACTTCCACCGCACGCCGCCGGTCTTGAGATCCAGGGCGTAGAGTGTGCCGTCGCCGCCAGGAACATAGGTCACGCCGCTGTAGATCGACGGACCGGCGCTGAACGGCACGGCCGTCTTGAAAGTCCACTCGCGCTTTCCCTGGGGAGAGACGCAATGGACCGTGCCGTCGCGGGTCACCACCACCACCCGGCCGCTGGCTTCGTCCACTGCCGGTCCAGCCAGCTCCATCGGGGCGTACTCGAGCAGCCGCCGGTCGACCAGCGGAAGCTGCCATTCCACATCCATCAGGTCCCACGCGGGAGGGTGAGAGGACTCGTCGGTGAAGGGGTTGGTTTGGGTCCGCGCGCCGGCGCAGCTCAGGCAGGCCGTCGCCAGCGCCGCGAGCATCGAAAAGCTGCCGGCCGGAAGAAGGCGCACGAAGTTACTTGGATCCGGAGGCGGCGGTGAGGAGCGCCAATCGCTCCTTGCCCATCCTCGCCGCAGCGGTGCCGGCCATCTCGGCATTGAGCTGGGTGAGAAGCTTGACCGCTTCGTCCTTCTTGCCGGTCGCAATCAGGATGCGAGCCTGATGATAGAGTCCCATTCCCTTCAGATACTCGCCTGTCGCCGCCTTGGAGAGCGCGTCGAACGCCTTCAGCGCCTCATCGTTCCTGCCCAACGCCTCCAGTGCGTAGCCCTTTCCCTCCAGCGCGCTCA
>JBGTHI010000002.1:0-1618 GCA_041746295.1 Myxococcaceae bacterium | reverse complement strand
GGCTGGAGAGCCTCTCCCGGCAGTATGCGATCGATCGGCTGGCGTTGGTCCTGCTCCAGCGCGGGCGGGAGCAGTTCGAGAGGGAGCAACAGCCCAAGGTGGTGCAGATCGCGTCGGCGCTCTTTGGGCAGCTCACCTCTTACCGGTATGCGAGGGTCTTCATCTCACCGGCGCATGGCAGGAGCCTCCGGGTGATCGACGAGAGAGGGGGGGAGTGGTCTCCCGAACAGTTCTCCCGGGGAACGCGGGAGCAGCTCTACCTCGCCTTCCGCATCGCAGTGATCCAGGACTTCGCCTTGGTGCGACACCCCCTGCCGGTGATGGTCGACGACGTCCTGGTAAACTTCGATCCGGAGCGCGCCGCCGCCACGTTGAATGTCTTTGCGCAGCTGGCCGAAGGACATCAGGTCATCGCCTTCACTTGCCATCCCCATCTGCGCGATGCCTATCTAGAACGAGGGGCCAAGCAGATCGCGCTGCAGCAGTCGCGGGCACCTTTGGAGATCGTGCGGAGCGCCTAGACTGAATTCCTGAGCCGGGTGTCAGACGGAAGTGATAGACAGCGCCCCGTGGCCCAGCTCGAGGGGAGGCGATCGATGCCGGATGAGGGTGCCGAACCGCTCACGCCGATGATGCGGCAGTACCAGAGCGTCAAGGCGCAGCACCCGGACGCGATCCTCTTTTTCCGGCTGGGCGACTTCTACGAAATGTTCGCCGATGACGCGGTTCGCGCCGCGGAGCTCTTACAGATCACGCTTACCGCGCGCTCCAAGGGGGACAATCGCATCCCGATGTGCGGCGTGCCGTACCACGCTGCCGCTCGCTACATCGCGAGACTGGTTGAGCAGGGGCTTAAGGTCGCCATCTGCGAGCAGCTAGAAGCTCCCGGAGCCAGCAAGATCGTCCGCCGCGAGGTGGTCCGCGTGGTCAGTCCGGGCACGGTGCTGGACCAGGATCTGCTCGAGCCCAAGGCCAACAACTTTCTCGCCGCGATCCATGGCAAAGATGGGAAGTGGGGAGGGGCGCTGCTCGACGGCTCCACCGGAGAGTTCTGGGCGCTCTGTGCGGGGAGTCCGGAGGAGCTGGCCGAGGCGCTCTCCCCATTTGGCGTTCGCGAGCTGTTGGTCTCAGAGGAGGCCTTGCGATCAATGCCTGCAGAGCCTGCGGCGGCTGTCGAGAAGCTGGCCACGCTGCTCTCCCCGCCGCCCACCATCACCCGGCTCCCGCGGGGCGCGTTCGACCTCCGGCGCTCGGAAGCGTTCTTGCGCTCGCACTTCGCGGTGGCCTCTCTGGAGGGGTTCGGGCTGGCCCAGGCGCCGCTGGCGGTGGCTGCGGCGGCCGAAGCCCTGCGCTATATCAAGGAGACGCAGAAGACCGACGCGCGCCACGTCTCCAAGCTCTCGATCCTCCGGAGCGATCAGTTCCTCGCCCTGGACGAATCGACCCGGGCCAATCTGGAAATCATCCGCACCCTCCGCGACTGCAGCCGAAAGGGCTCGCTGCTGGGGGTGTTGGACCGGACGGTCACCGCGCCGGGAGCACGCAAGCTGACGCAGTGGCTGGTGACGCCCCTCTGCGACCTCGAGGCGATCTCCGCGCGCCACGATGCGGTCGGTGA
>JBGTHI010000001.1:0-4393 GCA_041746295.1 Myxococcaceae bacterium | reverse complement strand
AGGTGCACGTTTACGCCCTCCGCGCCCTCCCCCGTCTGGAGAAAACTGTTGACCTCGTACGCAGACTCAACCCGGACTTGGCGGTGGGCGGCATTGTGATCACGCAGTTCGATCCTCGTACCAACCTCGGCGCAGTCATTGCGGCCCAATGCAGGCAGGCATATGGCGATCTTGTGTTCGAGACGGTGATTCCGATGAACACCCGCCTGGCTGAGGCGCCGGCCGCCGGTGAGCCGATCAGCCGCTACGATCCGAAGAGTCCGGGCGCGGTCGCCTATCACAAACTGGCCGAGGAGGTGAAAAAACGGTATGAGCGGTAAGCGCAAGCTCGAAGACCTGCTTTCCCAGGAAGGCCAGCTGGAGATTAGACGTGGCCAGGGGGTACGCCTGTCGACGGAGCAGAGCGTTCCAGCACATTCGATGCAGACCATCGCGCCCGTCGAGGATGCGAAATCGCATCATCGCAAAAACGCATCATCGCATCAAATTGACATGCAGCCGGAGGAAAAAGTGCAGCGCGTAAACCGAGGCTACAAGCTGCGGGAGGATCTCATCCGGAACTATAAGCGGCTGGCGTTGGATCGCGGCCAGCACCTCTACGAGGTCATGGAAGCAGCCTTGCAGGAGTATCTCGATCGACAGAAGAAGCCGGGAGCGTCGTAACGGCGAATCGACCCCGGGTATTCGTGGAAGACGCTTCATAACATCCGGGACGCAGCGCAGTGATGTCAATGGCCGATCCGTGCCTCATTCCATTGGGGATGTCACTGGATTCACTAACATGTGAAGCAAAAGAATCTCGGTCGTCATCGTGATGCGATGGAGAACGACACTTTTACCGTACGGCATCGATCACTAATGCTGCTGTTCGGCATCCACTAGCTGGTTCCTCACCGCGGCCCACGGGTCCGCCTGATTGAAACTGCCGTACCCATCGGCATAGGGATCGCCGACGCCCTCGATCGCGCTGATCAGGCCGGTGCCGATCTTCTGGATTTCGGAGAGGTTGCGCCTGAGCACGTCCTTGTCCTGCGCCCAGCCAGCCAGGTAGGGAAACGAGGTGGTCCCGGTGTCGACATTGAAGTGGGACATGGTCATGTACGCGGCGCCCTCGGCCACGCACTCGGCGTCGTCACGGGCGATGTTGCCCCGGTGGTCGGCGAAGTAGTGGGCTGCTTCGTGGACCAGCGTGCGGGTGGGACCGATGGCCAACGGGCTGATCGTCGTCGAGGTCCGGATCGCGATCTTGCGCTTGGGAGGGTTCCAATAGCCACGCTTGCCGCCGTCCATGTCTTCCGAGGAAAGCGTGATGCCGTCGTCCATCAGATAACGGGAAATCCTCAGGTTGATCGCGGTGACCACATCGTCTGTGCCCGTTAGCTCAGTGATTGCCGGCGGTTCCGGTAAAGGATCGCCATCTGTCTGCGCGACGTCGAAGACATTGCCGATACCGAAGTTGGAAAGGATGCGTTTTTTCTCGAGTTCGCCGGTCGCGGGGTCGGGCTCCTCCCGCGTGCGAAAGATCGGGAAGAAGATCTTAATCCCCTTCTCGCCCTTGCGAACCTGGCGATTGAGCTCGCTCCACCGATCGTAGGAATTGACGAGAGAGGCATTGGGGTACTGGGCACCGATCAGGATGACGTTGGTGAAGGAGTAGCTGTGGAATGTGCCGAGCATCCGGAGGTAGGACGCGAAGCCCGCTGAGGTGAGAATTGCCTCCGTCCCCTGCTCCAGCGTTTGGAGGACTTGGCGTTGGCGCTCGTTCCGCGTATCGAAAAGGGGTTGTTCGGTGGCGGTTGCAACAACAGGTGTTGGTTCGATGTGTGCAATTGGCGTTTCAGACGACATAGCGAAGGTGCGGTTATCCTACCAATGACCATATCATTATGTCAACTAGAGAAATCGCGAAGGGCCGGTGGCGGTTCATCGCTCAGGATGGCGGTTCCATCAACAAGGGCGATCGCGTGCGCCCTGCTGGTAAGCAACTCCCGAGCGAATCCGTCCTTCAGTCGTTCCAACTCCTCCCGGCCGGTTTTGGTCGGCGGGACGTAGGGCGTCTCAATCGTCTCGTAGCCCTGTCTGGTTTTTACGACGGCGTGTTGGGTGGGCAGTCCCTTCAGCGTCGTTCTGAGCCGCTCGTAGCTCTCCTGAACGCTGTAGAAGACGGGATGACTCCGCTCCTGCATCGTCTTATCGGGAACCTCGTGCTTGACCTCAAGGGGATCGTACTCCCCGATCTGCTGGGCCATCCACGTCGCATCGTCCGGTTGCAGTTTGAAGGCGATCCGCATCGCGTTTCCGAGTGCCCCGCGAATCCGCTCGCTGGTCTGGCTGAATGTCTGGTGGGCCATGCCGAGTGAGAGGTTGTACTTCCGAGCCAGACTGAGGATGCGGGCCAGTCCCTCCTCGCTGGTTGCCGAGAACTGGGAGAACTCATCCATATACAAGTGGTAAGGTTTGCGCTCCCACTGGGGTTGATCAGCCCTGCTGAGGGCCGCCACCTCATGGCCAACAGTCAGGAGACACCCCAGGAAGCGCTGCGTATCCTCGTCCAGACCGCCAAGGTCATAGACCACACTGATCCCCTCGTCCATGATCTTCCGAAAGTCCAGGGCGTTCTCTGGTTGTCCCAGGGAGTACCTGAGTGTTTCACTAAAGGTCAGAAGGAAGATGCGCCTCAGCGAGCTCTGGGCCTGGTCGATCTGGTCCTTGACCGAGAGCCGGTCGAAGGTCGAGTGCCAGAAGTGGACCACCTGGTGATCCGCGACATATCCCAGCAGCGTGTCCCGGTAGGTCTTATCCGTGATCAGGCGGGGAGCCTGGGTGATGGGGAGCTTGTTCTCAATCAGGGTCAAGGAGGCCGCGAGCATGACATTCTCGAACATCGGCGCGGCGCCGTCACTGAGGGCCGGCCAGACCCGCTTGCAGACCTCCACCACATGGCGGGCGGTGTCGTGGGGGCGGTAGCGGGTTGCGAGGATGTTGAAGGGGAGGAAGCGGTCTGATCGGCCGAAGTCGATGTACAGGAACTTGTCGGTGATCAGCCCCTTGTCGTTGAGCATGGACAGGACATCGTCCGCAAGATCCGAGTGCGGGTCGATAAGCGCAGCCGGTATACCTTGTTCGAGCAGCTGCACGTAAGTCGACGCCAACAGTTTCGACTTACCCTGACCAGTGAGTCCGATAACGTGCTTGTGTTGGGATATGTCTTGCCCTGTGAGCACGACTTCTGAGCGGTGCCACCAGGGGCCTTTGGTGCCGAGCACGAGGCGGGGGCCGGCCGCTTTGAAGATCGACATACGCTCACCAGAGCCCTCCGATGAGCGGCGTCAGTTTGGTGGTGCCAGGGGTTGCCCAGCTTTCCGAGGTAAAGAACGCTTTGGGATCCTCCGTTGCGGGGTTGGCGGGTCGGATGCGAAAAAGCGCCTCCCACGCCTTCCCCTTCCCGAGCTTCTCCAGCTCGAGACCCGTCCACTGGTGGATCACCCGCGCCCGCAGCGGGGCCGGGACGTCGCTGTCCACCACTGCCACTGCTACTGCTACGGGTAAGGCGGCGAAATGTTCGTTGTAGAGGGACGATCCGCCATCTCGCCTAAGGAGCGAGACGATCGCGTCGACCTTGTTGCGCCAGACCTTCTGGTGCTCGGTGCCGCGGTCGAGCTCGATCAGAAGCGAGGCCTCCCGGCCGTCCACCGCGAAGTGGATCCAGCCATCAGGGGCGTAGTGCCAGGTCGATCCGTCCGCCAGCGCCACCTTGATCGGGTGCCGAGACAGCTCGGTCTCGTTGCGCATCTCCAACACGACAAACCGCGAATCCTCTCTGGCGAGGAGGTCGATCGTAATCAGCACATCGACAACCGCCAGACGATGCTCCAGGTTCAGGGATTTGGGCGCGGCGTGGTGGATACGGGTCGCCACGGAGATGTCCTGGTTGATCAGGTAGTTTCGCCCCCTGTCAGTCAGGCGCCAGTAGGCCGGCACCTTCACCTTGGGCTCGACCATCTCCAGGTAACCCTGTAACACGAGCCGCCGGAGCTCTTGGTAGACGTACTTCTCGCGGAACAGCAGGCGGTGTCCCTGGGCGGCGGTGAGGAGGTTGTAGCGCCCCACAGCACGCAGCAGCTTGAGGCCGGGGCCGTTGGGGAGTTTGGGGTCGTTTTTGCGTCGGGGCATACCCCACCATCCTAGCAACGGTCCTAGATTATGTCAAGAAAGAAAGCAACTCCGGGGCGTCGTCGTCGATGGGGTCCGCGTCGTAGAAGGTCGGGGCGGCAGCGGCCGCAGGTGTGGGCGCCAACGGAGCGAACGGTTCTGTGGGGACGAAGCCCGGTCCGTCCATCGGCGGCGGTGGCGGGAGCTCTACTTCTGCCTGATAGAAACCATGCCCCTGCCA